>DASTHG010000388.1:0-12039 GCA_035718325.1 Gemmatimonadales bacterium
CGCCCATTCCTTCGATCACCGACCGCAACAGCTCCTGGCTGGCCCGCACGTCGCCCACGGCGCGGCTCAGGGCGAGCGCCTGGCCGATCTGGCCCCCGATCGCTCTCGCAAATCCGACCCACTCCTGCGAGGTCAGCTCGCGGGAGTGCGACGCGAGCAGCAGCACGCCCAGGGACTCCTCGCGGTGGAACACGGGAGTCAGCAGGCAGGCCCGCAAGCCGACACCCTTCAGAAAGGACGCCGCAACGTCGCCGCTGACGTCCGCTGAGGGAATCAGGAGCGGCGCCCGGGTCTCCAGCGTCCGGCGGAACAGCTCAGGGTGGCCGAACCCCAACGCGACACCACTCCCCGACTCCGCGCCGGTGCCCGCAGCGGCCAGCACCCGGATCGCGTCGCCGGCGGCGACCACGTAGAACACGCCCACGGAGAGACCCGCCGCATCGATACAGCGGTGCAGCGTGTCCCGCACGATCACCTCGAACGGATCGTGTCGTGCCAGCGCCTCCGCCATGCCGCCGAGCACGGAGAGTGCCGCGGCCTGCACCGTGCAGCGTTGCAGCAGCTCCGCTTGCTGCGCCGGGCCCAGCGGTGCCTCGACGCGCCGCTGGCCGCGCCGGCGCCCGGCGAAGTCGCGGACGATCTCGCGCAACTGCACGGGCTCGACCGGCTTGATGAGGTACGCATCGAATCCGGTCGTGAGCGCCTGAGCCTCGTCGCTCGGGAGAAATCCCGTGAGCGCGACGATCGGCACGTCATCGGCGCCGGGGACCTCTCGCAAGCGGCCCGCCAGATCGAGCCCGTTGACGTCACCGAGAAAGAGGTCCTGCAGCACCACGTGGGGACGCTCCCGCTGCATCAGGGCGAGCGCGGTCGAGCCATCCGGAGCTTCCAGCACCCGAAACCCGTCCGCGCTCAGCACGGCGCGGATGACTTCGCGGGTGACCGGGTTGTCTTCGACGACCAGCACGGTCGTCGGTGCCACCGTCATGCGCGTGGCGTGGGGGAAAGCATGGAGGAAATGACCGCGGGCAGCCGGCGCGTGTCGATGGGCTTCCACAGATACCCGTCACATCCGGCGGCGCGCATCCGCTGTTCGTCACCGGCCATCGCGTATGCCGTCAGACCGACGATGCGGATGTCGCGCATCGAAGGATTGGCTTTCAGCATTCGGGTCAGCGTCAAGCCGTCCATGCCCGGCAGCTGGATGTCCATGAAGATGAGGCGCGGGCGAAAGTCGTGTAACACGGCGATGGCGTCGTTGGCATCGATGGCCACGCGCACCCGATACCCCTCGTCCTCGAGCAGATCGCGCATCAGTTCGAGGTTCAGGTCGTTGTCGTCCACGACCAGAATCGACTCACCCGCCATCGCGGCACCTCGTCCTTCGGAGACACCGTGCCGGCGGCGAGCCAGCATGAACCGGCGGTGGTTCCGCATCGAGCGTTGAACTGCGTGTTGGAGCAGAGCTTTAACTATTCGATAATCGGGTTGTATTCGGCCATTGGGAGAGTGCTGATGGCCTGTCGGTATTTGTCCTACATCGCGGTGGGAAGAGCTTCGTTTTCAGGCAGTTAAGCCGTACTGCAGCACATAGCGGATCAGCTCCGCGCTCGTCTTGAAGTGCATTTTGCGCAGCAGACGCGCCCGGTGCGTGCTCACGGTCTTGGGGGAGACGCCGAGCTCGGTGGCGATCTGCTTCACGCTCTTGCCGAGCCCGATCATGCACAGCACCTCGTACTCACGGCGCGAGACGCGTTCATGGGGCAAGCGCGTCGCGTTGCCGTCGAGCGCGGCGGCGGCCCGCTCGGCAACCGCCGCGGTCAGATAACGCCCACCGCCGGCGATCTGCTTGATCGCGTTGATGACCTCCTGCGGCGGCTGTTGTTTGGTGAGATACCCGGCGGCGCCTTCCTTCAGGGCCCGCACCGCGAACTGGTCCTCTCCGTGCATCGTGACGATCAACACTTCCACTCGGGGGAACGCGGTGCGCAGCAGGCGCAACAACCCCGGGAACGGCGCGCCCGGCATGGTGATGTCCAGCAGCACGACGTCCGGTTCGGTGGTCCGCAGCACCGCCACCGTTTCGTCGCCATCGGCCGCCTCACCCACGACCTCGATTTCAGGCTCGTCGGCCAGCACCTGGCGCAATCCGGCGCGCACCAGTGGGTGATCATCGGCGATCACGACTCGGATCATCTAATCCCTCCGCCGCCCGTCGGCGAGCGGCAGGCGCAGATCGACCACGGTGCCGCCGCCGTCGCGCACCCGCCACTCGACCGCGCCATCCCACAACAGGGCACGCTCGCGCATTCCCACGAGCCCGAGGGCCTGCGGGCTCGCGATCTCGGTCGCGGTGATGCCGCGGCCGTCGTCGCTCACCGATAGCTGCAGCTCGTTGCGCCAGAACCGCAGGGTGATGACCACCTCTCGGGCCTTGGCGTGCCGCGCGACGTTGGTCAATGCCTCCTGCAGAATGCGGAACACGTCGGTCGAGCGGTCGGCGTCCACGGCCGGAGGATCGGACGGCAGCTCGTGGGTACAGGGAATCCCCGTCCGCCGGGTGAATTGTTGCGATTCCCACTCGATCGCCGCGAGCAACCCCAGGCTGTCGAGCACCGCGGGACGCAGCTCCGTCGCCAGGGTGCGCACCCGTCCGATCGAAGTCTCGATGAGCGCGGCCATCGACTGCGTCTTCTCCTCGAGCACCACATCCTCGTCGGTCAGCCGCGCGTGCAGCCAGGCGACGTCGAGATGCAGCGCGCTCAACGTCTGGCCCAGCTCGTCATGAATCTGGCGTGCCATGACGGCGCGCTCCTGCTCCCGCACGCTGCGCAGCCGGCGTGCCAGCTCGCGCAGCTGCTCGTGCGAAGCCAGCAGCTCTTCCGACGTCCGTTTTTCCTCGCTGACATCGCGCGCGACCGCGAGAATGCCGATCGCCGCGCCGTCCGCGTCCCGCAACACCACCCGCTTCGAATGAACCCACACCGTCGAACCGTCCTTGCGACGTCGCAGCCAGGCGCCCGTCGCATCCTCGCCGCCGAGCACACGACTGCGGTCCTCGGTAAGGCGCGCCGCGTAATCCCCCCCTTCCGCGTACAGGGTCGTCACCGACTGCCCCAGCATCTCGTCCTTCGTGTATCCGAACAGTGTCTCCGCCCCCTGATTCCAGAACCGGACGCGCCCTTCGAGATCGGCCACGATGACGGAATCCCGGACGTTGTTGAGGATGAAGGACTGAAAGTTGAGACGATCCTCGATGGCCCGCCGTTCGGTGATGTCCCGCAGGAACGCACCGAACAGCGGCTCGTCGGCGTGTTCGATCGGCGCGATGGCCAGCTCGACCGGGAACTCCCCTCCATCCCGGTGACGCGCCATCATCTCGACCCGGCGATTGACGAGCGCGCCCTCCCCCGTCGCCTGATAGCGACCCAGTCCCTGCTCGTGGCGCTCCCGGTAGCGCTCGGGGATGATCGTCTGCGACAACCGCAACCCGATCGCCTCGGCCTCCGTCCAGCCGAACATCGTCTCAGCTCTGCTGTTCCACATGCGGATGATGCCTGTGGCGTCGATCAGGATGAAGGCATCAAGCGATGCGTCGAGAATCGCCCGCAACGTGGGTTCAGACTCCCCGAGTGCAGTGGGGAGGTCGGGCGGCGGAAGTCGGTGCGGGGTGGCGGACATGGAGGCGGCACCATCACAATAGGGCCGTTCGGGGACCTCGCAAGGGGCTTACGACCAGCTGACCAGGAGTTTCCCGACGTTGCGGTCGTCCCGCATGCGTTGGAACGCATCCCCGGCACGCGCGGGCGGGTAGATGGTGTCCACAATGACGCCGAGCCGGCCGTCGTCAAACCCCGGCAACACCTCGGCGCGGAACCGGGACACCAGTCGCGCCTTCTCGTCCCGGCTGCGGGCGCGCAGCGTGGAGCCCACCACTGCGGCTCGCTTGCGCATGAGCAGCGAGAGATCGATCTCCGGTCGCGCACCACCCATCGTCGCGATCACCACGATCTGCCCCCCGGGAGCGAGCAGCCGGAGATTCTCCTCCAACAACGGGCCGCCGACCGGGTCCAGCACGATGTGGATCGCGTCCCGTCCCCAAGCCTTTTCGATCGCCGCGGGGACATCGTCGCGTGACGTGACGAGCGCGAGCGTCGCCCCGGCCCGCTCGAGCGCCGCCTGCTTCTCGGGGCTGCGGGTCGTCGCTGCGACTTCGGCGCCGAGGTAGCGCGCCAGCGCGACGGCCGCGAGCCCCACGCCCGATGCACCGGCGTGCACCAACACCCGTTGGCCCCGCTCGAGCCCCGCCGTCACGACGAGATTCACGAAGGCGGTGAGATACGCCTCGGGAATCCCCCCCGCGGTCACGAGGTCGAGCGAGCGGGGAGCGAGAAACAGCTGGCCTTCCGGAACGACAGCGTATTCGGCGTGGCCGCCGCCGGCGACCAGCGCGCACACGGGAACCCCCGAATCGGCGACGTGCCCCGAGAGCTCGAGTCCGAGAATGTCGGATTCTCCGGGAGGTGGCGGATACCGCCCGGCGATCTGGGACAGGTCGGCGCGGTTCAGCCCAGAGGCGGCAATGCGCACCAGCACCTCGCCCGGAGCGGGCTGCGGCGTCTCCCGCTCGGCGAGCCGGACGTCGTAACGCCCGTCGCGCTCCCTGACCTCCAGGTATCGCATCTCAGCCGCGCAGCAGGACGACCACGGCGACGACGGCGATGACGAGCCCGAGCGCGATCTTCGCGCCTGCTGCCGCCGCCCGCCCCAGCATCGCCCCCCATCCCGCCCGGACCGCGACTCCCGCGTGCCGCTCGCGCGTGTATTCGAACAGCGCCGCGCCGGCGAACGAGCCGACGAACGCGCCGATGACGCTCCCCACCACCGGCACCGGTACGCCCACGATCGCACCGACGATCCCGCCGAGCAGCGCTCCCCATCCCGCGCGCCGGGAGCCGCCGTACTTGATCGCGAAGCGGAACCCGAGCCACCAGTCGACGATCTCCCCGAAGAATGCGAGACCGATGACGAGCGCAATGATCCCCACCCCCACCGCGTGGAACCCGGTGAGCCACCCATAGCCGATGACACCGAGGGCCATCAGCCACAGTCCGGGGAGGCCGAAGGGGACGAGCAGCAGTCCGGCCACGAGACACACGATCAACAAGGCCGTCGCCACTACTGCCGAGCCTCCTTGGGCGCGACGAGGTCATGTTGGGTGACCACGTAGTAGTTGGGATCGACGCGGAACGTCGTGGGATCCTTGAGCTGTACCGTGGCATGCTGCCACGCCTCCGTGGGACGAATCGCGGTGTAGCCCGAATCGGACAGCGTGACCTTGAGCGGCATATCGAATCCCGCGATGACTTTCGTCCAGCGGTACGCGAGCGTCGAATCGACGAGGGTGTACTCGAACACCGGGACGTCGGTGGTGTTGAGGTATTGCTGGAACACCTTCGTGAGGTCGATCTCCGTCTGACGGCTGATGTAGTTCTGGACCTGCTTTCCGGTCACCGTCTGGTGCCAGAAGGTGTGATTGAGACCGCGCAGGGTCTCCCGCCATTTCGCATCGTCGCCCACGACTTGGCGGATCGTGTGCAGCATGTTGCCGCCCTTGTAGTACATGTCCCCGGAGCCTTCGTCGTTCACGCCGTACTGAGCGACGATGGGGCGGTCGTTCCGGATGTTCCTGCGCGTGCCGATCACGTACTGCGCCCCCGCCTCCTTCCCCGCGACGCACTCGGTGTACAGGTTCTCCGCGTAGTTCGCGAAGCTTTCGTGCACCCACATGTCCGCCTGATCCTGCATCGAGACGTTGTTGCCGAACCACTCGTGGGCGCTCTCGTGCACGATGATGAAGTCCCACAGGAGGCCAAGGCCGGTGTGGGAGAGATCACGCCCGAGATAGCCGTTCTGGTAGTGGTTGCCGTACGCCACGGCGGTCTGGTGCTCCATCCCGAGGTGCGGCGACTCGATCAGCTTGTATCCATCGGCGTACCACGGATAGGGACCGAACCAGGATTCAAAACATTTGAGCATCGGTGGCACTTGCAGAAACTCGCGCCGAGCGACGTCGAGGTGGTAGGCAAGCGGCCAGAAGTCGAGGGTCAGGGGCCCCGCTTCGCCGTCGTAGATCATGCTGAAATGGGCGTAGCGGCCGGCGCTGATCGCGACGTCGTAGTTGTTGATCGGCCCGGTCGTGAACCATTCATAGGTCGTGGTGCCGTCGGCGTGCGGCATCACGCCGCGCAGTCGCCCATTCGACACGTCGAACAGGGAGTCCGGGGTGGTGATCGCGATGCGCTGGCTGTCGGGCTCGTCGGCGAGGTAGTCCTTGTTGGGCCACCACACGGAGGCGCCCGTGCCCTCGTTGGCCGTCGCAACCCACGCGTGGCCGACGCTGTCCCGCACCCAGATCAGCCCACCGTCCCAGGGTGGCCGCCGGGCCACCACCGGTTTGCCGTGATAGTAGATGGTGATGGTGTGCCGCTCCCCCGCCCGCTGCCGCGCGAGCGTCGCGAACCAGGCGTTGCCGTCCCGCCGCACCGCCACACGGCGTCCTTCCTGCACCATGCTATCGACCACCAGGGGCTCCTGCAGGTCGATCTGTAAATCCCGGGACGGCTGCAGCACCCGATAGCTGATGCCGTTCCACCCGCGCAGCGTGCTGTCCGACGGTTCGACGCTGACGTGCAGGTCGTAGAACGAGACGTCCCACCAGGCCCGCTCGGGAGTGTTGGAGCCGCGCAACGTATCGGCGTGCGTAAAGGGATGGGACTGGGCGGCGGCGATCCCGAGCGGAGCAATGAGCAGAGCGACGACGAACGACCCGCGGCGCATGAACGTCTCCCGGCGAAGAGATTGGACTCGGGAAGCTAGCGTGGTCGCCGACGAGACGAAACGCGCGGATATTGGAGGCGCCGATGAATCGAGTGCTGCTGTGCGCGATCGCCGCGAGTGGCGCGTGGAGTGCCGCGTGTCGAAACAGTGGTGCGCCGCCGCCACCGCCGCCCGAGGGGCGACTCATCGCGTCGCCACCCTGGGGATCGATCGAGGCCGGCGACACGATCACCGGCGATACCATGCGACTCACCCTGTTCACCGATAGCGGCGTCCCTGTTCCCGCCGGCTCGATCACCTGGTCGAGCAACAACTCGGGCGTAGCACAAGTCGGGGCGACCGGTCTGGTGCGCGGGCTGCACCCGGGGGCCGCGACGATTCACGCCGTGGCTGCGAGTGCGCAAGCGAGCATGCAAGTCACCGTGACCGACCCGGTGCTGATCGGCGCGGGCGACATGGGCACCTGCGCATCCACGAACGACGAAGCGACGGCGCGGGTGCTCGATAGTCTCTCGGGAACGGTCTTCACCGCGGGGGACAACGACTATCGCGATGCGACCCCCGCACCGGCGTACGGGGTGTGCTTCGACTCGACGTGGGGCCGGCACAAGTGGCGCGTGCGTCCCGCCGCGGGCGATGACGACTCGCTGGCGGGCTATTACGGCTACTTCGGCGCAGCGGCCCACGCCCCCACCGGCTACTACAGCTACGACCTCGGTACCTGGCACGTCATCGTGCTGAACAGCGCGGTGGCAGTCGATTCGACGCAGGCGCAGTGGCTGCGCGCCGATCTCGCAGCGCATCCCGCCCTCTGCACGGTGGCGATCTCACACCGCCCGCGCTTCAGCTCGGGAAATGCGGGCAATTCGCCGGGGCAGTCGACGTACTTCCAGGCGCTGGACGACGCGGGCGCGGAGCTGATCCTGGACGGCAACGACCACGACTACGAGCAATTCGCCGCACAGCGTGCGGATGGGACACTCGACCCCGATGGGCTGGTGGAGATCGTCGTCGGCACCGGGGGCAAGAGCCATGGGCGCATCAACCTGCCGCTCGCCGCGAACAGCGTTGTGCAGAACGCCGACACGTACGGGATGCTGCGTTTGGTGCTGCACGCTACCGGGTACGACTGGCGCTTCATTCCGGTAGCGGGGCGCACGTTCACGGACTCGGGGAGCGGGACCTGTCACTGATCAGAGCCCGTTTCCGCACCACCCAAACTCCCGGACCGTAGACCGCAATCATCAGCAGACATCCCATCATCCCCAGGTTCTTGAAGAACTGGGTCTCGTTGGCGCCCGCTGCCATCCCCGCCATATGCCAGAATCCGTGAAGGCGAACGCTGACGATACCGAGGTAGACGAACATCACCGCTGCCGCGGCTCGCGCCTGGAAACCGGTCACCACGCACAGGGTGCCGAGTGCCTCGATCGCGAGGGCGGCTCCGAGCAGCGGGCCGATCATGGTCATGCCGGCCGCGGCCATGTACGCCTCTTGTCCCGCCCAGCCGAAGATCTTGCCGTTGACGGCAATCACGAACTCCGACGCGATCAGGAGGCGAGCGAGCAAGGGAAGCGCGCCGTACAGAAACCAGTCGGGAAGGCGGTGCATGGAAGCTCCATCGGAGGAGTCAACGGAGTATGGCTGCTCGATCGCGTGCCTGTTGTGTGAAACGAGCCAGGGTTCGGTGCGTCAGCCCGCTTCGTCCCGCGTCGGGCCTGGTTCGTCACACGAGGGGACTGCGGATCGGCTTGTCAGGGAATCGAAGCGCCCACCCACGGCACCCACGGCGGCCCGCTCGGGTGCAGAGCGCCGAAGGTGTGGATCTCGCCGACCTCGATCGTGAATTGCTCGCCGAACCAGCGAACGCCGAGGATGGCCGGGACCTCTTTCGTGGGGAGCCGCCACACTTCCGTCATCAGCTTGAGACGCCCGCTGACGCGCGCCTGACCGCCGGCCATGAAGATCGCTCGTCGGGCGACCGAATCGCTCGCCAACGGAAGTCCACCCAGCACCGTGAGCGCGTGATCGTTGCCGCCGAGAGTGAGCACGCCGTACGCGTCGCTGACGGACCAGTGATAGGTCAGGGCGCGCTGCGACGCCCGGAAGGCCCCGACGGCGAACGCCACGTTGCGCCGTTGCACGATTCCGATCTTCGCGGCGATGTAGCCGGCTCCGGTGTGATGTTCCGGGTCTTCCCCCAAATTGGTGGCCGCCGAGAGGAGCACGCGATCATGTACCGCATATCCGCCGGATCCGATGAACAGGTAGTAGTCGCTGAAGTAGCCGTGCCCCCGCTCGAGGGTGCGTGCGGTCGGGCCGAAGAACAGACGGCTCGTGCCGAGATCCGCAGGCCGAAATCCCGCATCGGTCCAGGTTCCGGGGCGCTTGCGCCACTCCACGATGGAATCGTGCGCGAGCACCACGGACGCCCGTTCGAGGGTGATCACGGAGAGCGACCTGTCGTCTGCGGCAACGACGCGGCCTACGAGTTTTGTCTTGTGACCGAGGCTGAACACGATCACGGTGGACGTGTCGGCGGGCGGATACTTCTTGGGGCGCTGCGCGGACGCAGGCAACGCGGCGCCGACGACGAGGAACAGCAGCAGCGGACGCATCGCCCGTCCTCCCAAAGTGCCTGCTGACACGCTGTCGGGGCCGGCGTTCCTCGTCAAGCGACTGGGCAGCAAATGGCCCCGCAAAGCCGTAACGCCTTGCGGGGCCTCGGGTAGCCCCAGTGGGCCTGGGTAGAGTTGAACTACCGACCTCACGCTTATCAGGCGTGCGCTCTAACCACCTGAGCTACAGGCCCCGCGCACCCAAGATAGCGGCTGCTGTTGGATTCGGTACTCCACCGCCGACCTTCATCGCTACCCGGCGCGAGCAGCCTTGGAGCTGCTCGGCGACCAGGCGGACGTGGGGCTCGTGGAGCATGACGTCGCCCTCACAATCGTCTGGCCCGCAATACTCCTCCCAATCGCTCGCAAGCCCCCGCCACCGCAGCATCGCACTGCCGGGACGCAGCCACTCGCTGTTCGGATAAAACAGAGCGACCCGGCCCGCGAAGCGGTGGGGGATGTAGCGACGCAGCGCGCTCAGCGTGGCGGCCTCGACCCGGGCGCGATGGACCAACACCGGATCCGGCGCCGCGTCCCGGGCGGCCTCCCGCCGCACCGATCGCTGGCGTCGTCGTTCGGCCAATTTTGCGGTGATGTAGCGGCGACGCTCCCCGTTCGAGAGCGACGCCAGCGCACGCACGTGGTTCCTGAACCACTCCGCGTGAAGCGCGAGACGCTCTCGGAGCTGCGGCACGCGCCGGAACCAGGTCGGATACGGGCTGCTGAACAGGGCCAGGAAGCTGATGGCCGCGCCCTGCTGCAGCAGTTGTCGCGCCAACTCGAACGCGATCGCGCCACCGGCGCAGTGCCCGGCGATGATGTACGGACCATCGGGTCGGAACGCCCGGATCCGCACGGCGAAGTACGCCGCCAGCTCCTCGACGCGCGTGAGGGGCTCACGCTCGCCATCCACGCCGGGTGGCTGCAGCCCGAAGAACGGCTGATCCTCGCCCAGCTGCTGTGCCAGGAAGCGGAATGAGAACACGTTGCCGTTGTGTCCAGGCACGGCAAACATCGGGACGCGAACGCCCTTGGGCTGCAGCGGCACGATGGCCCGTTCCTGCCGAGCCAGCGCTTCCGCCGAACGGAGAAAGTGGACGATAGCGCTCTTTTCCTGCCGCAGCTGATCGCGCAGCGCCGGCGTCAGGACGCCGCTCGGCGCGGTGCAGCGCAGGTGGTCGCCTTCCGCCCACACTTGAATGTTGCGGCTGCGCAGCTCCTCGAGAAAGGTCGGCACGATCACAGCACGATCTCCTCGCGATCGCCGGCCTCGTCCGTCGGCGCCTTCGCCTGCGCCATCCAGGACAGCCCATCGATGACCTCGGCCAGCCCCGCCACCGTCGGGCGCTCGAACAGATTGCGCAGCGGCAGATCCACCCCGAACACGTCCCGGATCCGCGACACGGCCTTGATCGCCACCAGCGACTGTCCCCCCAGGTCGAAGAAATCGTCGTCGATCCCGATTGTCTGCACGAGCAGCAGCTCGCTCCAGATGGCGGCGAGCGCTTTCTCGGTGTCACTCCGCGGCCCGACGACCTGGCGCGCGGGTTGGACGCTCTCGGAGAAAAGGGCCGGCAGCGCCTTGCGATCGACCTTGCCGTTCGATGTGAGGGGCAACTGCTCCAGCCGGATGAAGTGCGCGGGCAGCATGTAGTCCGGGAGCCACTGGGCGAGATGGGCGCGGAGCTCGGCGACGGTCGGGGCGGTTTCGCTCACATAGTACGCCGCCAGTCGATTGATACTGGTCTCACTCGGTTGCGGTGGCTCGGTGTATCCGATCTGCGCCATGATCTCCCGCACACGCTGCTCGTCGATCGCATCGTCGAGCTCCGCCATGGCTTCCTCGCGGGTCTTCTGTCCGAGGCGCACGTCCCAGCTGTACGGCAGCGAGTAGTTGTGGTACCCACGAGACTTCTTGTGCACGTAGATGCCGAGATCGTTGATGCGGCAGTTCGTCGAACGGCCCGTGTCTGAGGGCCGCATCCACGGCGTATGCTCCCGCAGGAAGGCGTGCATCTCCGTCAGCGGCACGCTCCAGTACCGATAGAAGTCCACGAACTGAACGTCCTCGAATACGCCGTCCTCGCGGAAGATGTCCACTTCGAGATGACATGAGACCGCATCTTCGCGCCGATGATAGGCCTTGCGCGCTTCGAGCACCAAGGCGTCGAGCTTGGCGACATCGAAGTCCTCGCGTTGGAAGACCTCTTGGGTGAGCCGTGTCTCGAAGAACTGGCCGCGCGACAGTCCGGTGACGATGTAGCGGATGCCTTTTTCGTGCGCGAGGTTGGTCGCCAGCGTGTAGATGGTCTTGAAACACCCGTTACAGACGTTGGCGAAGCGCTTGAGGCTGTCGACGAAGATCGCACTCATGTGGGGCGTGCCACCGACGACGAGCTCCACGCCCAGGGACTCCGCCACCCGCCGGATGTTGGCCTTGGCCTCCTCGGAGATGAAGCCGTTGTCCAACGTGAACACCAGAGGCTTCAGTCCCAGACCGCAGAGTTGATACAGCATGTACGTACTGTCTTTCCCACCGCTCAACAACACTAGGCAGTCGTAGTCCCCGGTTCGCGCGGCC
>DASTHG010000389.1:0-5107 GCA_035718325.1 Gemmatimonadales bacterium
CCTTCACCCTGGAATTCTCGGGGCTGAACGCGCCGGTGACGCAGGCGCATATCCATTTCGGCAAGCGGCACGTCGGCGGCGGCGTCATGGTCTTCTTCTGCAGCAACCTCAACAACGGCCCGGCGGGCACGCAGGCGTGCCCCGCGGGCGGAGGTACGGTCACCGGAACCATCACGGCCGCCGGCGTGGTCGGACCGGTCGCGCAGGGCGTGGTGCCGGGCAATTTCGACGCGGTCGTCCAGGCGCTCGACTCGAACACGGCGTACGCGAACATCCATACGACGGGCTTCCCGGCGGGAGAGATCCGCGGCCAGGTCCGCCGGCACGATCGTGATCATCACCACGACTGAAGCGGCGCTCGCGGGAAGTCGGGGCTCCGCCCCCGGCTTTCCCGCTAGAACGCGAAGGTGAAGCTAATCTCGGGATAGGTGTTGCTGCACGAGCGGTAGACCGAGTTGTTGCAGTCGCGGTAGGACTCGTAGACCACTCCGGCGCCGATGTAGGCGTTGCGCCCGGCGCGCACGTACGCGCCCGCGCGCCCGCCCACCGAGTCGATGTCCGGCAACCCGCTGACGTAGGTGCGGCGATAGAAGACGCCGACGTAGGGCTTGATCGTCGGGACCTGGTAGAAGACGTACTGCAGCGACGGCGTGACCTTGTTGATGTGCGGATCCGACCCGCTCCATGATTCCACCGACAGGCCGACGTTGAGCCCGTCGACGACGTAGTAGGTCGCGCCGACGCCGAGCACGAAGTAGCTCTGGTCGAAAGCATAGCCGGTGCCGCCGCTCACGATGAAGCCGAAGTGTCCTCTTCCGAAGATCCCGGCGACCTCGGCCGCGGTCGCCGGCGCGGCCGGCGCGAGCGCGGCGACGGCGGCGAGGACTGCGCTGGTGAGGCGGCGGCTCATCCCGGAAGGATACCCGCTCCGCGGGTCTCCGGTGTTTTGTATGGCGTGCGGCCGGATGCCTGTCCGGGTTGCAGGTTCACCTTGACGTAGCGTTCCTGGCGATCGTCGACCAGACGAATCGTCGCGTCGGGCTGCACAACGCCATCCACGCTCACTGTCATCCCGGCGTCTGCAGCGGGCGTTTGCTGGACGTCGATGTGATAGAGGGTATCCCGGTAGCGGTAGTGCACCTGGAACGCCTGCCAATCCGGCGGCAGGCAGGGCGAGATATGCAATCTGTCCGCGGCCAATCTCAGTCCCAGCAGGGACTCCAGGATCAACCGGTACATCCAGCCGGCGGAACCGGTGTACCAAGTCCAGCCGCCGCGGCCGGTATGCGGCGCCACCGCGTAGACGTCGGCCGCGACGACGTAGGGTTCGACCTTGTAGGCGGCGATCATCCCCGGCGACTTGCCGTGGTTCACCGGATTCATCATGCCAAGCAGCTCCCACGCGCGCGACGAGTCGCCCAGGGCCGCGAACGCCATCGCCGCCCAGATCGCACCATGCGTGTACTGGCCGCCGTTTTCTCGCACGCCCGGGACATAACCCTTGATGTACCCGGGGTTCAACGTCGACTTGTCGAACGGCGGGTCCAGCAACTGGATCAGCGCATGGTCCCGGCGCACCAAGCGCTTGTCCACGGCCTCCATCGCCATGCGCGAACGCGCGGCATCGCCCGCACCGGACAGGACCGACCAGCTCTGCGCGATCGAGTCGATCTGGCACTCGGCGTTGCTCGCCGACCCCAGCGGCGAGCCGTCGTCAAAATAGGCGCGACGGTACCACTCCCCGTCCCAGCCATGTTGCTCGATGTTCCGGCGAACTTGCTCCGCCTCCTGCCCGCAGCGCTCGACGAAGGGCGTATCGCCAGCCATGCGCGCAATCTCGCTGAACCGCACGAGCACTTCGTACAGGAAGAAGCCCAGCCAGACGCTCTCGCCCTTGCCGTGCACGCCCACGATGTTCATGCCGTCGTTCCAGTCACCGGAGCCGATGAATGGCAGGCCGTGCTCGCCGAACGCAAGACCGCGCAGAATGGCGCGCACGCAGTGCTGGTACAAACTCGCCGCTTCATCGGACCGGGTGGGCAGATCGTAATAAGAGTCCTCTTCGCTGCGGACCGGCCGGCCTTCGATGAAGGCGACGACTTCATCGAGGACACCGGTGTCTCCGGTGCTGAGCACGTAGCGGGACGTCGCCAACGGCAGCCACAGGTAATCGTCCGAACAGCGCGTGCGCACACCCCGGCCCGACGACGGATGCCACCAATGCTGCACATCGCCTTCCAGGAACTGATGGGCTGCGCAGCGCAGCAGGTGCTCGCGCACGAGCTTCGGCTCTGCGTGAACAAGCGCCATCACGTCCTGCAGCTGATCGCGGAAACCGAAGGCGCCCCCCGATTGATAGTATCCGCTGCGTGCCCACAGACGGCACGAGATGGTTTGATACAAGAGCCACCCGTTGGTCAGGACGTTGAGTGGCTGATCGGGTGTTTCCACCTGAACGGCGCCGAGCGTATTCTTCCAGTACTGCCGTACCGCTGCGAGCGCGCCGCGCGCGGCAGCTGATCCCCGGAAACGATGCACCAGGTTGCCGGTGTGATCGGCGCCTCGCCCGACGCCGAGCCTGAAAATGACGTCTCGCTCTTGCCCGTCGGCCAGCTCGAAGGAGACCTGTATCGCGGCGCAGGGATCCAGACCGGCGCCCACCTTGCCGGAAAGCCGCGACCGGGTCATCGCTGCCGGATTCTCGAGCGTGGCATTGCGCCCGATGAATTCGGCGCGGTCGCCGCTCACGGTCCGTTTCGCATCGTCCACGTCGAAGAAGGCAATCCGGTCGGCGAAGTCCATGTTGTATCGATTTCGCGCGTAGAGCGCCCCGTTGTTCGGGGCAATTTCCGTGATCACGTGCATGGCCGATTTCGGGCGCAGATCTCCGAGCACCCATTCGACGTATCCCGTGGCGGAGAGCGGGCGCGATCGGCCCGACTCGTTGCGCATTTTCAGCACCGAGAACTTGATCGACGCGTCGAGGGCCACGTAGACCCACAGCTCCGAGCGGATTCCGTCCTCGGTGTGCTCGAACACGCTGTAGCCGAAGCCGTGCCGGCTGGCGTAAGGTCCCGCTCCGCAGCTGGGCAGCGGCGCGGGGGACCAGAAATGGCCGCTTTCCTCGTCGCGGATGTAAAAAGCTTCTCCGCTCGCATCGCTCACGGGATCGTTGCGCCAGGGCGTGAGGCGGAACTCGTGGGCATTCTCGCCCCAGGTATAGGCCGCGCCGTTCTCCGATATGACGGTTCCAAAGTGCGGATTCGCCAGGACATTCACCCAGGGTGCCGGCGTCGCTTGCCCGCGAGCGGTCGCGATGACGTACTCCTTCCCGTCCGGGGCGAACCCTCCCAGTCCGTTGCCGAGAATCAGATCGCGATGCGGCGGCTCGGCCGCGAGCGGGGGCTTGGGACGGTAAGTTCTTGTTGGCACCAGGCGCGAGATTCGCTTCTCAATGAAACCGCGACGGTCGGCCTGTTCTGCCCGCGGGACCCGCCTCTCCGTGACGCCGACACGGTTGATCTGTTCTGCCAGCAGGCCGCGTCGGTCGGTGATAATGGCGCGCGCGACCGATTGGAGCAGAATGCGGTCCTCGTCGGATATCTGCTCGGCCCGCCGCACGAAGATCCCGCCGGGTCGGTCCATCACGTGTGCCTCGAGGCCCACGGCAATCAGCCCCATGATCTGATCCTGGAGCAGTTGCCGGTATCCGGCGCGATCTTCATTCCAGATCACCAGGTCCGCTACCAGTCCTTTCAAGCGCCAGTACGCGTGGGCTTGCACGAGTTGGCGTACCAGATCGATGTTCGCCAGGTCTCCAATCTGCAGTAGCACGATCGGCAAATCGCCGGAAATTCCGTAGCCCCACAGACCGGATTGCCCGCGGCGATTCTTGATGAGAATGCCTGCGTCGGCCCGCAGCGAGGAATTGGCGTAAATGACGGAACCGGCGAGGCGTCCATAGAGTTGGGCGTCGGCCTCGGTGGCATTGATTTGCCGCAGGGTCACCTGGCCATGCGTCCACGCCAGTTCGAAGACCCGATCTGCAAGATGCCGATCCCGGTATTTCCCTACCAGGCTCAGAGCGGCGTCGCGCGTTTCGCCGAGGCCGGAAACCATGTCAATCGTTGCGGATTGCTCAGCATCGAGCGTCATTCGATAACGGATCGCCACAATCGGATCCAGCACCGAGCCCTGGCTGCCCGACAGCATCGCGGAACCGCTCATCGCCTGGGGCGCGGCGACAGTGCGTCCGCGGCCTATGAACTGCATGCGATCGGTCTCATACGAAACCTCGCGGATGTCCGCTTCCCCGTGGGCGGCCATCAGATGAAACATCCATGGCGCGTGCTCCTCGAGGGAGCGGGGCCGGCGAGTGCAAAGGATCGCCTGCCGCTCGCGGACGATCTCGGTCTGCACGAAGAGATTGCTGAATGCGGGATGCAGCGCGTCCGCGGCTGATGATGCGAGGACGACTTCCGCGTAGCTTGTGACCTCTATCGTCCGCCGCGTCCGCGCGCGGTTGGTGATGTGGAGCCTTCGCAGTTCGATGTCGTCTTCCGGCGAAACAACGATCTCGGTATAGGCGTCGATATCGTGGTCGCGGCGGCGGAACTCCGCGCGCGCCTCCGAGAGGGTCACTTCGTAGGTTTCCGGCAGTTTGAGCGTAGGTTGATAGGTAGTCGACCAGAACTCCCCGCTCGCCAAGTCGCGCAGGTAGCAGAAGGTGCCCCAGTTGTCGCAGGTGACGTCCTCGCGCCAGCGTGTGACTGCGAGATCCTTGCAGCGACTGTAGCCGCCGCCCGCATTGCTGATCATTACGTGGTATCTGCCGTTCGACAACAGCTGCACCTCTGGGACCGGCGTGTCGGGAGTGCCGAGGACGCGCACCGGCATCTCCGACCCTCCGGAAATCGCACGAATGTCGGAAACTTCGGGGATGTGCAAGTAGAGCGCCGTAGCCTTCGGAATCCGCTCCTGCAGCAACAACGTGGTCGCCCGGAATCGCGGATCCGACTCGAATCGCTTCTGCATGGGACGGTCCAGGATCAGATAGGCCAGAGAGAGAAAGACCATGCCCTGGTGATGCGTCATGAACGATCGCACC
>DASTHG010000390.1:0-8689 GCA_035718325.1 Gemmatimonadales bacterium
CGCATCGACTGGGCGTCGGCGTTGAACATCCGGAGCGGTGCGGCGGTGGTGATCGGCGATTCGCTGCGCTGGGCGGACCCAAAGGGGGACTACTCGTCCCCGAGCGCCCAGACGATCCAGCTCGTCTGGACCGCGCTGGGGATCGTCCGGCCGCCGGACTCGGCCGTCGCGACCTCCGGCATGCGCGATTCGACCGGTGCCGTGTGGCGCTACATTCGAGATCGCGATACCGTGGCGTTCCGGCTCAGCGGCGCGCCGCGGACGTTGCAGGGAGAGTGGCGACGCGGCGGCACCGTGATGGCGCGCAGCCGCACACAACTCGCAGCCGGGGGACTGCCGCAGGGCACGCGCGTGGACGTGCCGGAGAGGTCGGCCCGGTTTGAGATCACGTTCGTGGCGGTGGATTCGACGGCGCAATTCGCTCCGGCGCTGTGGCGCAGCCGTCGCTAGCCTGGTGGCGTTGTCGCTCGCGGGGTGCCTCTACGGCTTCGCCGGCGGCGGATTGCCCAACATCAAGACGGTGGCGATCCTGCCGTTCGACAATGAGACGCCGGAGCCCGCCCTGACGACCGAAGTGGCCACCGCGGTGCACCAGGCCATTGAAGACCGGCTGGGGCTGCGCCCCTCCGGCGAGCAGTCCGCCGATGCCGTCGTGCACGGCCGCATCACGCGCTACGACGCCGACCTGCCGCTCGCCATCCAAACCGGCACCGGCCAGGCCAACGTCACCCGCCGCCAGGTGCAGATCACCGTCGATATCGCCATCGTCGATCAGCGCGACGGCAAGACGCTGTGGCAGAATCAGAGCCTCACCGTTCTGGGCGACTACCAGCCGCCCTCCGAGGCCGAGGGACGCAAGGTCGCGCTCGACAAGCTCGTCACCGAGATCGTGAACGGGGCGCAGTCGCAATGGTGAGCGTGCGGCGTGACCGGCGTGGCGCGAGCACGATGGGGTGTCTCCTCTCGCTGCTCGTGCTCGTCGCGGTGCTGTACTACGGCGTCAACATCGGCGAGGTGTACTTCCGCTACTACCGCATCCTCGACGAGATGCAGACGCAGGCGCGGGTCGCGGCGGCCCTCGACAACGGCACGATTCAGCGGCGCATCGCCTCCGCGATTCAGGAGATCGGACTTCCCGACGACGCGTCCAGCAATCTTCAGATCACACGCTCGGCCAGCCCGCGCGCAATCACGATCGAGACGGACTATTCGGAGACGGTGAACCTGCCGCTCTTCGTGCACACCTTCCATCTGCATCCCAAGGCCACCGAGCCGCTCTGAACACCGCGGGCAAGATCCGGACGAGAGCCGCCGCCGCGTCGTGGCGCGCGGCGCAGGCTGGTCCGGTCGTGTTCACGAACGGCGTCTTCGACGTGCTGCACGTCGGGCATGTCGCGCTGCTGGAAGCGGCGCGCGCCGAAGGCCAGGCGCTGATCGTCGGGGTCAACGACGACGGGTCGGCGCGGCGACTGGGGAAGGGCGCCGACCGTCCCCATGTGGCCGCGGCCGAGCGGGCCCGGCTCCTGGCGGCGCTCCAGGCGGTCGATTGTGTGGTCGTGTTTCCCGAGGAGACGCCGCTCGAGCTGATCCGGGCACTGCACCCCGACGTCCTCGTGAAAGGTGCCGACTACGCGCCGGCGCAGATCGTCGGGGCGGCGGAGGTCGAAGGGTGGGGCGGGCGGGTCGTCCGCGTCCCGCTGCTTCCTGGTCGTTCCACGTCGGATCTGGTGAATCGGATCCGGAACGCGCCCTCAGCCGATCGCTGATAGCCGATAGCCGACAGCGTGCCTCTCCTCATCGCCACCCGCAATCCCGGCAAAGCGCGTGAGATCCGCGATCTCTTCGCCGGCCTTCCGATTCCGATCGTCTTCCCCGAAGAAGTGGAACTCAAGCGCCTTCCCGAGGAGGAGGATCTCGAGCAGGCCGACAGCTACCTCGGCAACGCCGTCGCCAAGGCGCGCTACTTCGCCGGGCGCAGCGGCCTCGCGACTGTCGCCGACGATTCGGGGATCGAGGTCGATGCGTTGGACGGGGCCCCGGGAGTCCACTCGGCGCGCTTCGCGATGCTGCACGGGGCGGCGGTGCCGGGACAGGATCCGGACGCGGCCAACAACGCCCTGTTGCTCGCCCGGCTCGAGGGGATCCCCGAGGCGGAGCGCACGGCGCGGTATCGGTGCGTGGTGGCACACCTCGACAGCGCGACGGCGCCGCCCGAGGTCGTCGAGGCGGCGTGCGAGGGGCGGATCCTGACGGCCCCTGCCGGGACGGGCGGGTTCGGCTATGATCCGTTGTTCTACTCGACCGAGCTGTCGCGCGGGTTCGGCGAGAGCCCGGCGGCGATGAAGCACCGCGTGAGCCATCGGGGGCGCGCGTTCCGGGCGCTGATCGAGGTCCTGCTGCGGAGGCAACTCCAGGTGAAGCAATGAGACGGGCCAGTTGGGTCGCGTTGGTCTCGTGCCTTGCGTGCGGCAACTGGCTGACGTCGCCGCATCCGGAGGTCGTCTTCACCGGAGACTTTCAGCTGGCGCAGGAGAGCGATTGGAGCGGTGGCCAGGCCTGCCAATACGTCGTCGCCATGGATCAAACGGTCTGCAGCTGGGGGCGCCTCGCGATCAGCGTCGACAGCATCGCGAGCTCGGTGCTCGGGACCGACGTCCACCAGGGTGACCAGCTGGGGCCGATCGTGCACCGGGATTCGGTCGAGTTCGCCGTGCGATTCGGTGTGGGGAACGTGTGTACCGTCTTCATCTCGGGCAACACGGTGAAACCCAATGGTCCGGGCGTCCTGTCGGCCGATTCGCTGCGATTCGACGGCCGCAATCTGCTGGGGGACTCGGTGCGCTGGGTGTATGCGTCGCTGCAGGTGCAGCGGCCGAAGAGCTGCGCGTGAGGGAAGCGACGCGGAAGGGGTGCGGGCGATGCTCGTCTTGTTGATCATCGGGGGGACGATCTGCTGCGTCACCTATTTCGCCACGCGGCAGCAGAAGGACGGCGGCGGGGGCGGTGAGACGGCGGCGCTGCAGCAGGAGGTGGAAGGGTTGCACGAGGAGCTCACCGCCGTGCGTCAGGAGATGTCGGAGCTCGCCGAGCGGCTCGATTTCGCCGAGCGAATGCTGGCGAAGCAGCGGGAGGGGGAGCGGCTCGGCCCGCCGCAGCGGTGAGGTCGTTATCTTGGCGGGGATCTGACGGGGCGTGGCGCAGTCCGGTAGCGCGTCTGGTTTGGGACCAGAAGGTCCCGGGTTCAAATCCCGGCGCCCCGATTCTTCCCGCTCAGGATCCCATGTGAAGACTCCGTTGGCACTCCCCATCGTGTCGCTCGCGTTCTTGCTGGCCGCCTGTCCACGAGCCAACGAGCCACCGCCGGTCGACATTACGGCCGTCAACTACACCTATCGAGCTCCGCGCTCGGTTCCGCCCGGGCCCACGCGGTTCCGGCTGGTGAATGCGGGCACAGTTCCACACGAGGTGCAGCTCTTTCGATTCAAACTGGGGATCTCGCCGGACTCCGCCCGCGCGCTCTTGGCCCTGGAGCACTTTCCCGACTCTCTGGCCGACTCGGGCGGCGCGGTGCTGATCGCCGCCCCGGGGACTACGGCACCAGAGGAGATCTACGCCGACCTGCAGCAAGGACAGGTCTACGCTCTCGTGTGCCAATTTCGAGATAGTGCCGCGGCCCCCAAGCACGATCGACTCGGCATGTTCGCAGCCCTGCAAGTCGCCAGGGCGCCCTAACCCGTTACTTCGACTTCGTCGAATCCTTGGCCACGTGGGACGATCCGGTCCCGGCGTGACGGATTTCGCTGTTCGCCGCATCCTGTGCCTTGTCCGCGTCCTTCGCGCTCAGACCAAGGCTCTGCAGCGTCTTCCCGATGCTCTTGCCCGACTTCAAGCCGTCGAGAATCGACTGGGTCGTGATGCTGGGATTCTTGGAGCTGAGGTTCTGAGCGAGGACGTTAGCCACGATGAACTGCCCGCGGGTGAGCTTCGGATTCGCGGCGACCGCGGTTTTATAGGCGGTTTCGAGCGCTTCCGGAGTGGTGCTCAGCTTGGACGCGATCCCACGAAAACTCGTCACCTTCGGGGACGTCCGGGACGACGACGTCGACGTGTGCTTTACCGCCGTGACGTGCGGGGTCGCGGTGGATTGAGACTTCGTTGCAGCTTGCGCCGTCGCTGTTGCGTAGCTGAACACGGCGAGGCCCGTGACCAGGGCCGTCGCACGAACGATGCGCGTGATGTACGTCATGCTGCTCCTCCATTCTGTGTGACTGGGAATGCACCCTCTCGGCACTGTGACTTCGGTAGACGAACAACGGTCACGATGATGATTACGCTCATCGGACCCTGATCGCGGCAGCGCGGGTAGCACTATCCCCACAATTCGACACTCGAGTGTGTTCGTGCCCGTCCCGCTGTTCCTATTTGTCGAAGCCAGGAGACTCCGGTTCACTTCACGCTGCTAGTTCAGCAGCATGATCCGTCCCACCGAGGGCACGCCCTTCTGGTTCACCAGGAACAACAGGTAGGGCCCGGGCGTCGCCACGGTGCGACTTGCGGGAATTCCGATCGCAAGCCCCCCCGTCACGACGGTAAACGACAGCGGCACGAGCCGGGCGCCCTGATCGAATGCGTGCGTCACCGAGCTAAACCGAATGAACGTCACCGTCGCGATGGCGCTCGTGTCCGCCGTGTGGACCACGAGCTTTTGTCCGTAATGCACGACCGCGGGCGTCGAGTCGCTCACGGTGGGACGTGCGCCATTGAAAAGATAGGGTGGGGAATAGAGCTCGTAGTTCAGCTCGCTGACGGTTCCCCCGGCGTCGCCGCTCCCGGTGTGCAGCAGCCGCCCGTCCGGCAGTAAGAGGGTCGTTCCGTGGTACAGCCGCGTCACCGCGTTGCTCGACAGCGTCGTCCACACACCGGTCCTCGGGTGCCACAGCTCGGCGGCATGAACGGCGCCGTCATAATTATTGAACCCGGCGCCGCTCGTGCCGCCGGTGACGAGGACATCCCCGGTCGGCAGCAACGTGGCATCCATCTGGCGCCGCGCAAACTGCATCGAGCCGGTAAAGAGCCACACCGGCGTGGGCTGGTTGAGGTCGATGATTTCGGCGGTGCTGGTCGGCGGATCGCCGCCGCCGACGTACAGAATCTTGCCCGGCTCGTACATGACCGCCGACCCGTAGCTGCGGTTGCCGAACTGGCGAACGGGTCCGGGCGTCCATGTTCCCGTGCCGCTGACATCGAGCCACAACGACTGCTGATCCTCGCCGGCGACGAACACGCGGCCATCAGGGGCGACGAAGTCGCGCGGATAGTATGGAAGCCCCCAGGAGGCGGTCGTGAGCTGGCGCCACGAGCTGCCGTTCCAGATTTCGGGCAGCAGCACGGTGTTGTTGTTTTCGTCCGTGCCGGCGAGCGTGAGGATCTCGCCGTCGGGCAGAGTGGTGTTCGTGGGGTACCAGCGCCCCTTCGCCATCGGCGCCACCGCCTGCCACGTCTCGGTCGCGGGATCGAAGATGTTGGCGTTCGGCAGGCCGTGCAGGTCGCTGATGTGTCCCCCCGCGACGAACAACCGGCCGTCAGGGAGCCAGTCGTGCCCCGCGCAAAACACCAGTGACGGAGACGGCACCGCTTTGAACACACCGGAGACGGGGTCCCAGACCTGCGGATCTCCGGCATGTCCCCAGGTCAGCACCTTGCCGCTCAGCAGAAGGTGCGCGTGCAGCTGCACGATCGGCGCCCCCGCCTTGTGCGACCATTCCCCCACCTGTTCGGGGAGCTGTGGCGGAGGTGGCGGAGGTGGTGGAATCCGCCGCGACACCGGTGTGTCGCTCGTGCATGCGACGAGGAGAGCGACAGCGGGTGTCAGGCCACGGAGCGTCCAACCGGCGAGTCGGCGCATTGCGGCATACTAACTCGCACCTTCCGTGCCATCCATCAGGCTCATCAGCAACTTGCTCGAATAGAACGCGGCCCGGCCCCGCAGGCCTTCCAGCTCTTGCTCCTGTTTCTCCGAAACGAGATCGAGGGTCCGTGCCACTTGCAGGTGATAGCCGACTTCCGAGAGGGCGCCCAAGGTGCGGTCAATACACGCGACCGTGAGCCGCGGGTTGCTCATCGCGGAGCCGCGTACGATCCGGCTCGTGGCGACCAGCACCGCGCTCCACAGCTGGGCCGCGAGCTCGGGGTCGCGCTCTTCGATGGCCTTGAGCACGCAGTGCGTGTTCAGGGTTAGCTCGTGGCAGATGCGGAAAGCGTCGAGTTGCTCGTAAGCTTTCACGGCACTACGATACTCGTTCGTTCGGACTACACATCATCGAAATCACGCCGGGTGTATCACTTACACGCATCACGCCGCGCCGCTGGGCATGGGGGTGAGTCTGCAATGCGCTGGACTGCCGCTCGCACGATCAACGCGCCGACCGACCGGGTGTTCCGCACGGTCGCGGACCCCGAAGAATTCCACCGCGCCATCCCCGATGGCGTGAACGTCGAGTACCTGACGGCCCAGCACACGGGGGTGGGGACGAAATTCCGCGCCACACGAATGAACCGGGGCAAACCGGCGGCGTTCGATCAGGAGGTCATCGAATACGTCCCCGGCAAGCACATCCGGATGGACAACGAAACGCACGGCACGCTGTGGATCGGCATGTTCGACGTCGAGGCGCAGGGCGCGCAATCGTTGCTGACGTTGACGATGGACTCGCAGACCGATCGCTGGCTGCCGCGTCTGATGACGCGGCTCATCGCCCCGATGGTGCAGAAAGCGCTGGAGAAGGACATGGATGCGGTGAAAGCCTACTGCGAGCGGTGAGTCCCTTCGAATACGCCGCCGGCGCGGATCTTCCGTACACTGACGGTCCGCATGCCCTCGATGGGGTGTTCCACCGCGTAGGTCAACGCGGTGATCATTTGGTGTAGCGTGACGAGGCCGAGCCGCCTCGCGCCGTGCCGCGTGAGCGGGATGAGCGACCCGACCCAGTACAGCGGCAGCAAGATGACCGGCCACCGATGGCCGGGGCCGAGAACGTACCAGGGTCGCAGGACGGTGGCGTGCAACCCCGATTGCGCGATCAGGTGCTCGGCTTCCTGGCGTGTTTTCCAGTAGGCCTTCATGACGGGCGCCGGATGCGCCACCGAGACATAGACGAAATGCCGCACCGCGGCAGTACTGGCCGCCGCGACGGCAGCCCGTGCTGCGGCAAGGTCGATGGTCCGGAACTGCTCGGCTTTCGCAGGGCTCGGGTGAGACACGCCGACGAGGTGGACGAACGTGTCGGCGGGAGCGACGTGGTGCGCGTACGTCGATTGGTCGAGCGCATCGCCGATGATCGGCGTGACGGCAGCGGGGAGCTTCGCCGCCGACCAGCGGCGCACGAGAGCGGTGACGTGATGGCCGCGCCGTAGCAGCTCGGTGGCGAGGCGGCTTCCCAGATAGCCGGTGCCGCCGGTGAGAAAGACCTGCCGCGGCTGGTTCATTCCCTAGAATAGCCTGCGCCCGCGTCAGCGACTACAATAGTTCGCGTGAGAGGTCGATGGACAGCGGCGCTCGTGCTCGCCGGAGCCGTTGCGGTCACGCGATGCAGCGTACCCCCGCCTGTGACGCCGACCTTGTCCGCCCTCGCGAAGCTTCAGGCACTCACCGACTCCGGCCGAGAGCTCCCCCGGCCCAGGCTGGGAGTGGATGCCGACAGCAATTCCGCCAAAGCGTACTACGACCTGGCCGAGCCGATGGTTCGCAACGGCTTCAAGCTCGACACCGCCGAGATGGCGCTGTACTGGGCGTCGCGGCTCGACCCATCGTGGTCGGAGCCGATCTACGCGCGGTCACTGATTCCCCTGGACGCGATCCTGCGGGACCGGTCCGAGACGTGGCAACAGACGCGATCGTCGGTGGCGGTGACCAAGCTCGCCCTCACCGAACATCAGGTACAATCCATCGATTCGTTGCAGCGCATTGCGTGGGATCGCAATCCGTTTCTGTACACCGAGCTCGAGTTCCGGCGCTCCTTCCTGATTCCGCGCCGCGACCCGTTTCAGGTCGGCTATTACCTCTTCTCCACGCGACAGTTCGCGGAAGCGGAAAGCCTGTTCGCCGTCGGGCTCAAGCAGCACCCGGGGGAGTTCGGGGCTCGCACGTACCGGGCGCGCGCGCTGTTCTATCTGGGCAAGTACGACGCGGTGGTGGCCGAGCTCGAAGCCGCCCGCGATACGATCCGCCAGCGCGAGATCGAGCATCGTATCCCTATCGTGTTCTCGGTCGAGATGTACGAGTTCGCGATCGGGATCGCCCGAGTGCAACAGGACGACTTTCCCGCGGCAAAAGCGGCTTTCGAACGCGCGCTGACCGAGAACCTCGGGTTCTACTGGGCGCACGTGCGGCTCGCTGGCGCGGCCCTCGCGCTGCACGACACCGCCGCGGCGATCACCGAGCTGGGCGAAGCGGTGCAAATCGAAGGGCGCGATCCCGTCTTGCGACTTTACTACGGGGCGGTGCTGCAGGCGGCGGGGAAGTCGGAAGAGGCGGCGTCACAGCTCACGGAGGCGATCGCGCTCGACCCGCGCTACGCCGCGCCGTACTTCCAGCTCGCGGTCACCTACCAGCAGAAGGCGATGAGGGACTCGGCGATCGAGCAGTACCACCAGTTCCTGACGCGTTCAGCCCGGGACGATCCATGGCGCC
>DASTHG010000391.1:0-2613 GCA_035718325.1 Gemmatimonadales bacterium
TTGGTGACGTAGTCGTCGGCGCCCAGTCGCAGGCCGCGCACCTTGTCGGCCTCTTCACCGCGAGCGGTGAGAATCAGGATCGGGAGCTGGCGTCCTTCCTCGCGCAGCGCGCGCAACACGCGGTACCCGTCCATCCCCGGCAACATCAGGTCGAGGATGACGAGGTCGGGTGAGGTGGTGCGGGCCCGCATCAGGCCTTTGGGTCCGTCGTCGGCGACCTCGACCTGATAGCCCTCGATTTCGAGGTTGTTGCGGAGACCGTAGGCGAGATCGCGGTTGTCTTCGACCACCAGGACGCGCTTCATGAGTCGGCTCGCAGCGTTGCGGGTTCGGGACTGGGCACGGGGCCGGGCGTGGACGACGGGGCCGCGGGCGCGGGCGCGGCCGGCAGCTCCAACACGAACCGGGCCCCGCCGCCCGGCGCACTTTCCACCCAGACGCGCCCGCGATGCAGCGTCGCCAGCTCGCGGACGACCGACAGGCCGATACCGGTACCGGCGACCGCGGAGCCGCGGTCGCGCTCCAGCCGCCAGAACTGCTCCCAGATGCGCTCGCGATCGCCCGGTGGGACGCCTGGGCCCTGGTCCTGCACCCAGAGCCGCGTGCGCTCGCCCCGCACCGGGTCGAGGCCGACGGTGACGGTTTGCCCGTCGGGGCCGTATTTCACGGCGTTGTCGAGCAAGTTGAGCAGCATCTGGCGCAGGGCGCTCTCGTCCACGCTCGCCACCACCCCATCGGGGAGCGAGGTGAGCAGGCGGACGCGTCGCGTTTCGGCGAGCGGGGTGAAGCTCTCGACCATGCCGCGCACGCAGGGACCGAGCAACGTCGGCACCGGGGCGACGCGCACCGACTGGCGCTCGGAGCGCGAGAAGTGCAGCAGGTTCTCGACCAGGTGCGTGAGGCGCCGCGCTTCCTGGTCGATGATCTCGAGCGAGCGACGCCGCTCGTCGTCCGAACGCACGCGGCCCAGCACGAGCGTCTCGGCGAACATGCGGATCTGCGCCAGCGGGGTGCGCAGCTCGTGCGACACGCCGGAGACGAACTGCGTGCGTAGCGCCGAGAGCTCGGACTCGCGGCGCAGCTGGATCATGGCGATGACGATCAGGGCGGCGGTGAGCAGCAACAGCGCGACGAGTAGCGGCATGCGCGACCGGGGAAGACCGCCGATCACGAGCTTCCCTGCGATCTCCGGACGCAGCGATACGTCGACACTGATGTTGGCGAAGAACGCCCCCAGCGTATCGTGGGCGGAGATGGATGAGGCGTACTGCGTTGGTGAGCGATACAACTCACCACCACGCACATCGTGAACGATGACAGAGCCGATGGAGTCGAGCAGAACGCCGCCCGTCAGCGCCGGCACGAGGAGTGGGCCGGACGTGTCGGCCTCCACTAGCGCCGGCTGGATGGCGTCCACGGGGGCCACGATGCCCAGCACGCGAGTTTGTGCCCGCGCAGCCCATCGCGGCAGGGTGAACACCACCACCATCGGCGTCTCTCCGGGGGGACCACCGATTACGGTCGCGTTGTCTTCGCCCATCGTCGGCGTCGGCAGTGTGCGGATCCGAGACATCACGGTGTCCCCAAGCCAACGTGCCCATGCGCCGGACGGCGCTGGGCCGCCGAACATCACGCGCTTGGCTACGGTGTCCAGCTCGAACGCATAGCGGATCTTGCGAAAGAACGGCGCCGCTTGATCCGGATCGTCAGGCGGTACTAGGTGTGCGGGATCAGGGAGGTATCCGAGCTTCGCTCGGCCATGATCGATGATCTTGAGCGATGGCACGAACCTATAGTAGAACATCTCTCCCGCCGCCCGGGACGCATAACGGGCAGCGGCGTACCTCGAATAGTCCCGCAGGACTCGCTCGGCCTGCAGCTTCTGGTGCTGCGACGCCCCGACCGCCTGCATCGCGAGCACGACCGCGAACGCCAGGGCGAATACGAGCAACAGCGTGATCGAGGCGGCGCGCGGGCGCCTTGCGGGGTGCGGGAAACGCATGAGTGACAATGCTAACCCGCAATCCACATGCCCGCCGAGACCGTTGACCAATTCCTGACAGGTCGTACACGCCACCAACACCCAATTGGCCCGCGGCTCAGGCAGATTGCCGTCGCGATTCGATAGCGCCCGTGGAACCCGACGATCAGTATGGTTTACGAGAGCAGGTAGGAAACATCGAGCATCTTTGGTCGCGGCTGAGGTGTGACGGCCACCTCACCCGACCGGTCAACCCGGCGAGCTCTTAGCGCCGGGTTTGGCTTGTCTGGGAAAGGCGGCTATTGGCTATTGGCTATTGGCTATCAGCTATCAGCTATCAGCTATCAGTTATCAGCTATCAGCTAGGACCCACCTGAGAATCAAAGACGCCGGTCAGGATCCTGCCCCTCACTTTGACCTGAACCCAAATGCGATACCGCCCGGGCCGAGGGAAGGCGTAAGGCAGCGTCACCGTCCCCGGTTCGCCTTCTATCACCATCGATGCCTTCGGTGAGGCGGTCTGCTCGGCGGCGGCAATGCGGGTCGCCAACACTCCGCGTACGGTGTCGCCCGCCTGCCGCATGGTGTAGGCCAGCTGCGACGCCATCGAGATCGTGCCCGACGGATGCAGA
>DASTHG010000392.1:0-8052 GCA_035718325.1 Gemmatimonadales bacterium
CGGCCATCCAGTACCTCCTGCTCGAGGCCGCTGCTCAGGCCCACTCCGGGCCCGCGATGTTCCAAAAGGCAGGCGAGTTCCCTGCGCCGGAATCGGTCGACCTGCCTCTGAGCGACCAGGCGCGGCAGTACTACAAGACCGGGCCGCCATTCCTGCAACGCCACCTGCCGTTCTGGCTGGCGATACTACTGCAGCAGCTTATGGTGCTGCTTATCCCGCTGCTCGGGCTGCTGTATCCTCTGCTCAAGTTCGCGCCCGCGGGATTCTCCTGGGCGATGCGCAGCCGCATGCTCAGGCTCTATGGCGAGCTGAAGGTCCTCGACGACGCGCTGACGCACGGCTCGCGCGCCAACGCGGGCGATCTCGCCGCGCGGCTCGAGCGGCTGGAGGAGCGGGTGAACGACGTCTGGCTCCCTGTTTCCTTCAGGCCGCTGCTGTACCAGCTGAAGACCCACGTCGCGCTCGTGCGAGAGCGGCATGCCGCGATTCTCGCCGCCGAAAGTCGAGGCCGTCCATGACCTGGCTTCAGCGCTACCGCCTCCGCCACTTCCTGCGCTTTTCCTTCTGGCTGGTGCCGCTCGCCTGGATGCTGGTGGCCGGAATCGCGCTGCCGATCGTGCGCTGGCTCGATCTCGAGACGAGCTGGCGGCTGTTCAACTACTCGGAAGACGGAGCAAGGCAGATCCTGAGCAGCCTGTCCTCCTCGATGCTGACGTTCATGGTGTTCGCCGTGTCGGCGCTGCTCCTCGCGCTGCAACTGGCGAGTAGCGCCCTTTCCCCTCGCATCATCGCAGCCTTCTTTGCCACGCGGACTCCGCAGATCAGTATCGGAGTATTCGTCTTCTCCTATGTGTTCGCGCTGGGGGCCGGGGCCCGAGTCGAGAACGGACACGTGCCGCAGCTCATGGTGCTTGTCGCAATCATGAGCAACCTCATTGCGATCGTCGTCTTCTTCTGGTTCGTCTATCGGGTGGGAACGGGCCTGCGGCCCGTCGCGATCCTGCTCGCCCTCTCGAAAGCGGGACGCCGGGTCATCAACGAGGTCTATCCATCCGCGTGGAGCGGCACGCCGCGGGGACGCTCGCCTCAGGCCAGGGAAGCGCTCGCCGGCCCCTCCCGAGTAATCGAGTACGCCGGCGTGTCTGGCACCTTCCTCGCGTTCGGCGCCGCCGAGCTGGTGGAAGCTGCCAGACGCGCCGATTGCGTGATCGAGCTGATCCCTCAGGTCGGGGACTTCGTTCCCACGAGTGATCCCCTGTTCCGCGTCTACCCTGCCGACGCGGACATCGATCCGGCCGCCCTCTCACAGATGGTCGCCTTCGGCGCCGAGCGGACCATGGAGCAGGACCCGGCGTTCGCTTTCCGCATCATGGTCGACATCGCTTCCCGCGCCCTATCCCCCGCGATCAACGACCCCACGACCGCCGTGCTGGCTCTCGACCAGCTGCACCGCGACCTGCTCTACCTCGGCCGGAGACAGCTTGCGAGCGGCAGCGCGGCCGATGGCACCGGCAGGGCGCGGCTGTTCTACCCGACTCCGGCATGGGAAGACTTCGTCGCGCTCGCCGTCAACGAGATCCGGCTCTTCGGCGCGAACAGCATTCAGGTCGCCCGCCGCCTCCGGGCAATGCTCGAGCATCTGGCGGGCGCGCTGCCGGAGCCGAGGGTTCCGCCGCTGCACGAAGAGCTCGCGATGCTCCAGCACGCGGTCGAGCGCGCCTTTCCCGAAGATGCGGACCGCCGGCGCGCGCAGACCGGCGACCTGCAGGGGATCGGCCGCTCGTCGCCCGAGGGGAGCAGGCCCAAGGGCTAGGGAGCCGCTCCGCGCCGGCGCCCCTGCCAGACGACGAACACCGCCACGACCAGCGCCAGACCGAGCGCGTAGCCGAAAACGGACGCGACGACGGCCACGGGCAGCTTGTTGACGGTGGCAATCAGCAGCGCCAGCCCGGGATTGCGCATCGCCGCCGCGACCGCGCCGGCGGGACGGACCGGCGCGTCCCTCCCCGCGAACGCGGCCCCGACGACCAGCGCGCAGGCGGAAAGCCCGGCGCCCGCGATGAACGGCGTCCAGCCGATGTCCTCGAGCAAGCGCCAGAGGACGACGAGGAGAACGAGCGCCAGCGCCACCAGCAGCAGGTTCGATGCGCGCGTTAGCCGCGGCTCGATCCGCGCCGCCAGCGCAGGCCGGAGCACCCTGAGCGACGCGCCCAGGCCGAGCGGCAGCAATTGCGCCAGGAATACCTGCCGCGCCACGTCCAGCGGCGAGACGGTGAAGTCCTTCTCGAAGATCGCATCGAGGATCGCGAGGCTCGCCGGCACCGTGGCCACCGCCGACACGACGATCGCGAGATGGAGCGCGGGGGCGAACGCGGCATGTCCGCCCGCCTCGATCGCTCGTCGCAGCGCCACGGGCGCGCCCGGCGAGATGGCCATCAAGAGGATCCCCGCCGCCACCGCGCCCTTGACTCCGAAGACCTTGACGAAGAGAACTGCCAGAGCGGGCACGGGCACGACGACGGCGAACAGCAGCGCGGCCAGCACCACGCGCCGCTGCAGAGCGGCCGCGATCTGCTCCCGCCCCAGCATCAGCCCGAGCGACAGCATGGCCGTGAAGAGCGTAGCGCCGACGAGCAGGACCAGCCATCCCGGCACCGCGGAGCTCATCGCTCGGAGGGCGGGTCGTCGCGCCGCCTCCGCCATTCCCTGACGGATGTCGTCACCCAGTTGAAGCGGATCGCGAGCAGGCGCAGCAGCAGCGTCGCCGCGATGGAAATCCACGCGGAGGTGTTCGTGTCCACGCCGTAGTAGTAGGACAGCACGACGAAGATCACGCAGCCGCCGAGCGCGGCGAGCGCGTACAGCTGCCCGGGCTTGAAGACGAGCGGCTCCTCGCGCACCAGCACGTCGCGCAGCAGGCCGCCGCCGACGGCGTTGCACAGTCCCACCAGCAGCGCGGGGACCGGCGCGATGCCGGCGATCATGGCCTTGTTCGCGCCGACGACGCCGTAGACACCGATTCCCAGCGCGTCCACGTAGGCGAGCAGGTGCTCGAACCGCTCTGCGAGCCGGTGAGTCCACGTTCCGACCACCACGGCGGCGAGCACGACCCAGAGATAGCGCGCGTCCTGCATCACCAGCGGGATCTGCTTGATGAAGACCGCGTCGCGCAGCAGGCCGCCACCGACGCCAGTCACGAAGGCGAGAATGAATGCACCCACCAGATCGTAGCCGCGCCGCGTCGCCATCCACACCCCGGTAAGCGCCGCGAGGAAGGTGGCCGCCAGGTCGAACTCGATCGGCAGCAGAAAAGGAATGCCGGGCACGGTGGTCCTTCTCAGCTTTCCTGCAAAAGGTGGCGAGCCTTACCCCCGGCACTTGCGGCGGCTAGCTGTGGCTGCTTCCTTCCGGACCTGACCAGGTTCACTAGACCGCAATGCGGGGAGGCCCGCCGTGTTCGGTGGCGCCTGCGAATTATACGGGCTGGATCGGGTTATGATGGTGCCCGACAACTCGAGCCCGCCGAGCCGCGCGGGCCCAAACCATCGCGATCCCGAGGAGGGAACATGCATCGATCCGCAGCCTGCATCCTGGCCGCCGCGCTCGCCCTGCCGCTGCCCGCGGCCGCGCAGTCGGCCGACGCCTACCCCAACCGTCCGGTGAAGATGATCATCCCGTACGCCCCGGGCGGCGCGACCGATATCATCGCACGCATCGTCGGCGTGCACCTCACGAAGTCGCTCGGCCAGCCCTTCCTCGTCGAGAACCATCCCGGCGCCACCGGCAATATCGCCCTCGAGATGGTGGCGAAGGCGCCCGCCGACGGCTATACGCTCCTCGTCGGCAACGTCTCGACCAACACCATCAACGAGAACACTTTCGCCAACACCCTGACGATCAAGCCCTCGCGCGACCTGGTCGGCGTCACCAAGCTGGTCGAGATCCCGCACATCGTCGGGGCGAGCGCGTCCTTCCCGGCGAACTCCATCGCCGAGCTGATCGCCCTCGCGAAGAAGAGCCCGGGCAAGATCAACTACGGATCGGCTGGCATCGGCAGCTACCCCCACCTCGACATGGAGAAGTTCGAGCGCGCCGCGGGCATCCAGCTCACGCACGTCCCGTACAAGGACGGCGCGGGGAAGATGGTGCCTTCGCTGATTTCGGGCGAGACCCAGGTCGCGTTCATCAACCTGTCGTCGACCCTGCCGCACGTGCGCGCCGGCAGGATCAAGGCGCTCGCGACCACGGCGCCGCAGCGGCTCGCCGAGCTTCCCGACGTGCCGACGATGGCCGAGCTGGGCTACGCCGGCATCGGCACCAACGCCTGGCAAGGCATGTTCGCGCCCGCCGCGACGCCGAAGGCCATCGTCGACAAGCTGCACGACGCGGTGGCGACCGCCCTTTCGGGGCCGGCGATGAAGGAGGACCTCGCGAAGAAGATGCTGACCGTCACGGTGTCCGCCTCGTCGCAGGAATTCAGCAATCTGGTTCGCAGGGAAACGCAGGGCTGGGGCGATTTCCTGCGCGAAGCGAAGATCAAGATCGAGTAGGCGTTTGGCCGGCAAGAAGACCGCGCGCGGCTCGCGCCCGCGCCACGACCTCGTCGTCGAGAAGGACGTCGAAGTCCCGATGCGGGACGGCGCGAGGCTGCGCGCCGACGTGTTCCGTCCCAGATCCGCGGGGCGAGTCCCCGTGATCATCAACCTCGGCTCCTACCAAAAGGACAAGCTCTGGGTCCCGCCGCCCGACCTTGAGGAGAAGCCCAACGAGTACATGAACTGGGAGACGGTGAACCCGCTGTGGTGGGTTCCGCGCGGCTACGCCTGCGTGCGCGTCGACGGCCGCGGGTCCGGGAAGTCGCCGGGCCGCACCGACCCCTGGTCGCCCTCGGAAGCGCGCGATTTCTACGACGCCATCGAATGGGCCGGGTCGCGCTCCTGGAGCAACGGCCGCGTCGGCACGAACGGCATCTCCTACTACGCGATGACGCAGTGGCTGGTCGCGGGCCTCAGGCCGCCGTCGCTCGCGGCGATGATCCCCTGGGAAGGCGCGGCCGACATGTACCGCGACTTCGGCTATCACGGCGGCATCTTCTCCTTCGGATTCGCGAGCGGGTGGTGGAACAACCACATGGCGCATCACCTGCTCGGCAAGCCCCAAGCCACCGCGACGGACGCGTTCTCCACGCCGTGGCTGTGGGAATACATGCACCACAACCTCGACGGCGAGTGGTGGCACGGGCGGCGCGCGATCTGGGAGAACATCGACGTTCCGCTCTACAGCGCCGGCAACTGGAGCGGCATGGGCCTGCACCTTCGCGGAAACACGGAAGGGTTCCTGCGCGCCGCATCGACCCGCAAGAAGCTTCGCATCCACGCGGGCACGCACTATCACCCTTTCTATTCGGAAGAAGGCCGCAGCGACCAGCTGCGATTCTTCGACCAGTGGCTCAAGGGCGAGGACACCGGGATCATGGAGGAGCCGCCGGTGAAGCTGCTCATCCGGCGCGGCGGCCACGGAAACTACAAGTGGCGATCCGAGAGCGAGTGGCCGATCGCCCGGACGAAATGGACCAAGCTCTACCTCGAGCCGCACGCACGCAGCCGCGGCCACGACGTCGAAGGCGAGCTCGCGCACGAGGCGCCGCGCAGGAGCGCCTCAGTGTCCTATTCGGCGAGCGGCATGACCAAGGCGGGCGTCGCCTCGGCTTCGTGGACTTCGACCGCGCTCGCCGGGAGCCTCCCCCGGATGGGCGCTTCCTTCGTGACCGCGCCGCTCAAGGCCGACACCGAGGTCACGGGGCCGGCCGTGCTCGTCCTGTGGGCCTCGAGCACGACCGAGGACATGGACGTGTTCGCGACGCTGCGCAACATCGCGCCGGGCGGGAAGGACGTGTTCGAGCTCGGCCAGCAGAGCCAGCCCGTGCCGGTGGCGAAGGGCTGGCTGCGCGCGTCGCACCGCGAGACCGATCCCGAGCTCGACCTCCCCTGGCGTCCCTACCACGCGCACCTGCAGCGCCAGCATCTCAGGCCGCGTGAGACCGTGCGCCTAGAGATCGAAATCTGGCCGACCTGCATGGTCTTCAGGAAGGGGCACCGCATCCGCCTGGACGTCCAGCCGCGCGACGGCGTGGGGAGTTTCCCGTACACGCACTACAGCGCGGACTACAACACCGGCACCCATACGCTCCACGCCGGCGGGAGCACGGCGTCCTACTTGCTCTTGCCCCTGATCCCAGAAGCCTGAGCCGCGCCCGCGTCCCCGAGGCGGCTGGCGCGCGAGTGCGCAACCGAGATCACCGCCTTGGCCATCGCCGCGGCGGCCTGGGTAAGAGGCGTGCCCGTGCGGGTGAACATGCCCACGGCGAACGAAGGCAGCGGCTCGGCCACCGGAACCTCGGTGAGAAAGTCGCCCAGGATCGAATCGCTGAGCAGCTGGCGCGACAGAAACCCGACCATGTCGGATTTCGCGATCAACCCGATCGCCGTGTTGTACGACTCGCACTGAATCACCTGCTTCGGAGCGGACAGCCCGGTCGGCGAGAAAGCGCTGGCGAACGGGCCGTCGGGAGCGTCGAGCGGCAGCAGCGAGATCCACGACGCGTCGACGAGCTGAGCGAGCGAGGGCGCCTTCTCGAGCGGATGGCCCTTGCGCACCACAACGACGAAGTCGTTGCGCAGCAGCGGACGGAAAGCGAGGCCCGAGTCGAGCTTGACCAGCGCGCGCCGACAGATCGCGAAATCGAGCGATTCGTCGCGCACCATCGGGATCAGGGCCTGCGGCAGGCCCTCGGCGATGCGGAGCCGCGCCTGCGGGTACTGCGTGCGGAACCGCGTGATCGCCTCCGGCACCATCATCGCCGAGGTCGGCGAGCAGCCGAAAGCCACGGACTCCGCCGTCTGGCCTAGCTGATCGACTTCCTCCTCGGCCTTGCGCAGCTCCGCCTGTGCGGCCCGCGCCCTGGCGAACAGCGCGCGCCCCGGCTGAGTCGGGACGACGCCCGTCGGTGTCCTGCGAAGAAGCCTCGCATGCAGCTCCGTTTCCAGGCTGCGAACGCTGCGGGTGATCGCGGGCTGCGACACCCCCAGCTTTCGCGCCGCGGCACGGATTCCGCCGGACTCCACGACCGCCACAAAGTCACGAATCTGACTGAGTCTCATAACCGCCTCCGTATCGCGCTAGCTGTTTTGGCAGATAGCGGCTTGCGAATCGCGCCGCCTTTTTGTCATCTTACGCCTGACAGGGTTCCCACGGTCATATCCCCTTCGGACGGGCGTCAACTATTGCCTACAACCCTGCAAGGCAATCACTACATCACTACAACCGTGTTGCGGCGCCCGAATTTCCACCTTGCTGGCTGCTGAGGAGCCAACCGTGAAGGGAAGCAGGCCGACGCTCAGGCGCAGCGAGCGCCGAGCTTCAGAGCGAGCGCCGGAGCGGCGGCTCCAAACCGCGCCGGGAAATCCGGCGCGGTTTCTTCTATTTCTTGGCGCCCTCGAGGTCGTAGGCGTCGTGCTCTTCGGTGTCGACGTGCACGCCCGTGCCCGCCGACTGCACGTCGCCGCTCACCATGTGCAGCCGGTTGCCGACGACGGCGCCGGCGAGCCCGTGCCGCGAGACCGGCAGGTTGGGCAGGATCGTCCAGCGGTTCGTCGCGGGATCGTAGGCCTCGAACGCGCGGAACGTGCTCATGTAGACGCCCGTCTGGCCTTCGCCGCCGGTGACGTAGATCCTGCCGCCCCAGGTTCCCGAGGCGAGAGCGCTGCGCGGCGTCGGCATTCGCGCGCGCACCGCGCCCCACGTGTCCGTCGCGGGGTCGTATTCCTCGACCACGTCGACGTTGGTGGAGACGCCGATGAACGCGCCGGCGACGCGTCCGCCGATCACGTACACCGTGCCATTCACGACGCCCGCGGTCGCGTGGTTGCGCGGCGTGGGCATCGAGGTGCGCCCGCGCCACGTGTTGGTCGCCGGGTCGTATTCCTCGACCGTGCCGACCGAGATGTGCGGCCGAGCGGGATGCACCGCAGTTTCCTTGGAGCCCGGCGGCAG
>DASTHG010000393.1:0-11443 GCA_035718325.1 Gemmatimonadales bacterium
CGATGGCGGCCCACAGGTCGGGGGCCAGCGCGATGACGGCGTCGTCGCGCCATTCGGGAGGCAGCTCGATGAGATGCGCCAGCACGAGGCGCGGCAATACCGAGGCGCGCAGGTTCTCGCGGGCATCGTCGACCGACAAACTCCCCGACTCAGACATCGCGCTCGAGCCACCGCGTACCTGGGAGCGCACCCACAGGAACTCCTCGCGATACGTGACGGCGAGAGCCCCGAACTGCGCCTGCCCGCGGTCGTCGGCGATCTGCACCAGCGCGGCGGCGGCGAGCGGCAGGGACGAGTCGCGCGCGGTGGCCAGCGCGACGAGACGGGGATCGTTCACGTGGAGCCCTTCTTGACCGCGGTCGAATCGCGCGCGGTCGTGTCCTTGACGGAGGGCTTCGGCTCGAGGTTCACGCCGTCGGCGCGGCCGCCGACGGTAATGCTGTCGACGCGCGCCTGGCGCAGCCGGATGTCGATGCTCTTGCCGCGGGAATAGTTGATCGACGGCCCGGTCGTGTCGTGCGAAACCTGGTGCGTGAGCGAGCGCGCCGCGCCCAGCGCCACGATGTGGCGGATGCGGCTGCGGGGCACCCCGGTGGAATCCTTTTCCTGTGCCCAGTGCGCGGTGAGGGTATCGCCGGCGATGCAATCCACTGCCGGACTCACGCAGCTCACCAGGCAATCGGTGTTGTCGCCGGTGCACTCCGACTTGATCGACGCCACCGTGGAATCGTGTTTCGAGACGGAGAACGCTCGGCCGTAACCGCGGCCCTCGGTGAGCACCTGGTCGGGGACGTCGAGCGCGAGCGAATCGGCCCGGATGTCCTGCAGCGCCGAGATCGCATGAGGCCGGATCTTCTTTCCCCAGGCGAAGGCCTGCTGCAGCTTGCGGCGCTCGAGGGCGAGGTGGATGGTGTCGGCGGTCAGCACCCAGTCGGTGCTGGTGGCCTTGCCGTTGCCCAGCGCCTTGACGCTGCGCACCTCACGAGCCTGCAGTCCCAGCTCGATGCGCGTCCCGGTGAGGGTGTAGCTCTGGGCGCCCTTGCCCTGCACTTTCGGCGTTCCGATCAGGACGCCGAGGCCGCTCGTCTGATCGAGCTGCATCGAATCGCCCTGCGCCGCGAAGTCGGAGCGGTCGATGGTCGACTTGCCCCCCGCCCACATGCGGTCGTTGCCCTTGAAGCGCACCCGGTCCGCCACGATCACGTAGGGCTCGGTGGTGTCGCTCGCGCCCGCACCGCGGTAGTCGATGTGCGGGCGCTGGGTCGCGTACATCTCGATCGTATCGCGGATCCCCGGAGCAGCGCGCCAATATGTGAGATTGGGCCCGCGCAGCACCGAGCCGTTGCTGCGGTTCACCGCCACGACGTTGTTGTGCGCCTCGAGCCGCTCGTTCGTGACAAAGTAGGACACGAAATTGGCGTCGAGCGTGATCGTGGTATCGCGGATATGGACGTGCCCGATCAGGTCGGAGCGCCCGACGCCCGGATAGTGCGCGATGCTGTCGGTCTCGAGGCGCGTGTTCGTTCCCTGGCAGTGGGCCAGGACGCCGCCCCCCGCGTGGTAGCTCTTTTGGGTACCCTGCTGCAGCTCTTTGTAGTTGTGCCCGATCGAATCGATCTCCACGACGCACGGCCGGCCGCGCGTCGTGTCGACCGGCTGCTGCAGGAACAACAGCGCGACGGTCACCATCATTGATTGGGCAGCACGAAGTGCCCGCTCGTGCCGTGGGGGTGGACCGCCGTGACGTTCTTGAAATTGGGGTCGGAGGTGAAGCCCTCGCCCTTGATGTGGCGGTCCGGTCCGTCGAACACAAACGGCTGGTCGGACGAGACCTGATTCGTCGCCTGTTTGTAGCGCATCACCTCGCTCTTCAGCGTGCGGCCGTCGCCCGCTCCCACGACCACGACGTTCCCCCGTCCCTCCATATCACCGGACGCCCAGTGATATGTGCCTTCCTTGGCCGACATCGTCGAGGTCTCGCGCCCGTCGGTGTCGTAGAAAGTGATGTGGACGTTGCGCATGTCGGCCGACTGCGAATTCTGGTAAAAGAACGCGGTGTCGGCCCGCACCCGCGCCCGTACCACGCCGTCGTTCGTGACGTAGTGCGTCATGTCGATCAGCACCTGGTCGGCGGTGTCGGCGGCGGTGATCGTGGCGGTCGGTTTGGCGCCGTTAGAACAGGCGAACTGCGTCAAGGCAAGTACGTCGAGAAAAAACGTCAAGAGAAACTGTCGAGTGAAATCGTACGCGGGGTACGACGTCACTTGACGTTCTTTCTCGACGCTTTCTCTTGACGTCTTTCGCATTTACACTGCCCCCGCTTTCATCAAATCATGCAAATGAACCATGCCGATGACCTTTGCTCCGCCATCGAGCACCGGCAGCGCCATGATGCCGTGCCGCTCCATCAAGTTGACCGCCGCCTGGGCGTGTGTGTCGGCGGTGGTGGTCTTGGGTGACCGCGTCATCACGTCGCGCACCGGAATGTCGAGAAACCGGTCGCTGCGGTCCATGAGGCGCGTCAGGTCGCCGGCCGTCACGACGCCTTGAAGGCTCCCCTGCTGATCGACGACGGCGACCGTGCCCCGCTTGCGCGCCAGCAGGACCACGCACTCGCGCATCGGCCGGTCGGGGCCGAGCGCCGGCAGCTCCTCGGTGACCATCACGTCGCCGACACGCAGCAAGAGGCGCCGCCCCAGGGTGCCGCCGGGGTGCAGCGCGGCGAACTCGTCGCGCCGAAACCCCTTCACCTCGAGCAGCGTGACCGCCAGCGCGTCGCCGAGTGCCAAGGCGACCGTCGTCGACGTCGTCGGCGCCAGCGTTTCTTCGCACGCCTCCTCGGCCCGTCCCGCGTCGAGCACCACGGCGGCGGCCCGCGCCAATACGGAGTCGGGGGCGCCGGTAATCGCGATGATCGGGACCCCGCGGCGTTCCAGCTGCTGTATCAGGCCGAAGAGATCGTCCGATTCCCCGCTCTTCGACAGGAGCATCGCCACGTCGCCACGGCCCACGATCCCGAGGTCTCCGTGCAGCGAGTCGACCGGGTGCAGGAACGTGGCCGGCGTCCCGGTCGAGGTGAAGGTCGCGGCGATCTTGCGCGCGATCAGCCCCGACTTCCCTACCCCGGACACGATGAGACGGCCGGTCGACGCGCGCAGCAGCTCCACCGCGCGGACGAACGGGTCTCCGAGCTCCCTGGCGGCGCCGTGAATTGCCTCCGCCTCGAGCTGCAGCACACGCCGGCCCCGTTCAGCGAGGTCGCTCATGTCCGGACGCGACGTCGCCGCGCTCGAGGAAATACTTGGTGACCAGCTCCTGCCACTCGCCGCGCGAGCGCAGAATCAGCTCGGCGACCTCGCGCGCGGCTCCGTCCCCGCCGGCGTGGGTGGTGACGATTCGGGCTGCGGCTTTCACTTCCGGGACGGCGTTCGCGACGGCGATCGGCAGCGCGACACGCTGCAGCAGCGGAAGATCGGGCAAGTCGTCCCCCACGAACGCCGTCTCCTCCCAGGCGATGCCGCGGCGCGCCAGCATCGCCTCGAAGACCGGCAGCTTCTGCTTGTCCTGCAGCACTTCGTCGATCTTCAGCTCGCGGCCGCGAAGCTCTGTGGCAGTGGACGGGCGGGCACTGACGAAGACCACGGTGAGTCCCGCCTCGCGCAGCATGCGCAGCCCCATCCCGTCCTGGATGTGGAAGCGCTTCAGCTCCACCGGATGATCGCCGACCGCGCCGACGTAGAGCCCGTTGTCGGTGAGCACACCGTCGACATCGAAGCCGACGAGCCGCAGTCGACGGGCGAGGCCCTGGTCAAGCACGCGCCATCGCCTCGCGTGCGCGCTGCCAGACCTCGAGCGCCACCGCAACGATGCCCGGCAGCTCCTCCAAGGGCAGCATGTTGGGACCGTCGCTGGGCGCGTGGTCGGGATCGGGGTGCGTTTCGAGAAAGAACCCGTCGGCGCCGGCGGCGGCGGCGGCGTAGAGGAGCGGCGGAATGAACTGGCGCAGCCCGCCGCTCGATCCCTCGACCCCCTGCCCCGGTTGCTGCACCGCGTGCGTCGCGTCGAACACCACCGCCGTGCCGCAGGCAGCGCGCAGGCGGGCGAAGTTGCGCATGTCGACGACGAGGTCGCCGTAGCCGAAGAACGTGCCGCGCTCGGTTACCGCCACGTCGGTCGATCCGCCGCCGCGCACTTTCTCTACGGCACCCACCATCTGCTCCGGCGACATCCACTGGCCTTTTTTGACGTTGACGGCGCGTCCCGACTTGCCGGCGGCGATCAGGAGGTCGGTCTGGCGGCAAAGGAACGCCGGGATTTGGAGCACGTCCGCGACCTCCGCGGCGGCGGCGACCTGGGCCACCTCGTGGACGTCGGTGAGCAGCGGCAGGCCGGTCGCGCGGCGTACGCGGGCGAGTGCGGCGAGTCCGGCATCGAGCCCCGGTCCCCGTGCGGCGGAGGCGCGGGAGCGGTTCGCCTTGTCGAACGAGGCCTTGTAAATGACGTGCAGGCCGAACCGCGCCCCCAGCGCGACGAGGGCTTCTGCGACCTGGAGATTGAGGTCGTCGGATTCGATCACACAGGGCCCCGCGATGAGGAACGGGGCGGTCCCGTCGCCGAACTGGGGCATCGTCAGCCTGTGGCGCGCGCCAGCGGCGCCGGGATGAAGGCGCCCGGTTCGACGGGGTGGGAATCGTGGTGCGCCAGGGCCGCGCCGATGAACCCCGCGAACAGCGGGTGCGGGTGCATCGGCCGCGATTTCAGCTCGGGGTGGAACTGGCAGCCGATGAACCAGGGGTGATCGGGGAGCTCGATCATTTCAACCAGCGAGCCGTCGGGCGACAACCCCGAGCAGCGCATGCCGTACTCCGCCAGGACGTCGCGGTAGGCGTTGGAGACCTCGTAGCGGTGGCGGTGGCGCTCGCTCACTTCGGTGGCGTTGTATACCTGGGCCACGCGCGATTTGTCGCGCAGGCGGCAGGGGTAGGCGCCGAGGCGCATGGTGCCGCCCATTTCCTGTATGCCCTGCTGCGTGGACATCAGCGAAATGACGGGATTGGCGCACTCGGGGGCGAACTCGCTCGAATTGGTGTCGGGGATCTTGCACACGTCGCGCGCGAACTCGATGATCGCCACCTGCAGCCCGAGGCAGATTCCGAAGAACGGCATGCGATGCTCGCGCGCCCAGCGGATCGCTTCGACCATCCCCTCCACGCCGCGCACGCCGAAGCCACCCGGGACCAGCAGCGCGTCGAACGGCGCCAGCAGCTCGCCGGCCGTTTCCTGGTCGGTGAAGCGGTCGGAGGCGATCCACTGCACGTCCACGCCGGTTTCGTTCGCGATGCCGCCGTGGATCAACGCCTCGTTGATGCTCTTGTAGCTGTCGGCCAGCTCGGTGTACTTCCCCACCACCGCGATGCGCACGCGGCGCTCGGGATGGAGGATCTTGGCCACCATCGCGCCCCAGGCGCGCAGGTCGGGCTCCTTCGTCTCGAGGTGGAGCCGGGTGCACACTTCCTTGTCGAGTCCCTGCTCATGCAGGCGCAGCGGGATTTCGTAGATGGTGCGGACATCGGGGCTCTCGACGACGCAGCCGAAGTCGACGTTGCAGAACTGCGCAATCTTGCGTTTCAGCTCCTCGGAGAGCGGCCGCTCGGTGCGGCACACCAGGATGTCGGGCTGAATTCCGATCTGCATCAGCTCGCGCACGGAGTGCTGCGTCGGTTTGGTTTTCAGCTCCGCGGTGGCGGCGATGTAGGGGACGAGGGTGAGGTGGATGAACAGCGTGTTTTCCCGCCCCACGTCCTGGCGGAACTGCCGGATCGCCTCGAGGAACGGCAGCGATTCGATGTCGCCCACGGTGCCGCCGATCTCGGTGATGACCACGTCGTGATCGGGAGCGAGCCGCCGGATCGCCGACTTGATCTCATCGGTGATGTGCGGGATCACCTGCACCGTCGAGCCGAGGTACTCGCCGCGCCGCTCCTTCGTGATCACTGAGAGGTAGACGCGCCCCGTCGTGACGTTGTTCACCTGCGAGAGCGAGCGGTCGATGAAACGTTCGTAGTGCCCCAGGTCGAGGTCGGTCTCGGCGCCGTCGTCGGTGACGTACACTTCGCCGTGCTGGAACGGCGACATCGTTCCGGGATCGACGTTGATGTAGGGATCGAACTTTTGGATCGTCACCTTGAGTCCGCGCTCGGCGAGCAGCCGCCCCAGAGAGGCCGCCGCGATGCCCTTGCCGAGGGAGCTCACCACGCCGCCAGTCACGAACACGTACTTCGTCGAGCTCACGAACTCACCTCCTTCGGGTTACGGGCCAGCGTCAGCTCGATCCATTGGAGATCTTCCGGCGTATCCACCCCGGGTGCGGGCGCCTCATCGAACCGCGCCACGCCGATCGGCATGCCGTGCAGCAGCGGCCGCAGCTGCTCCAGACGTTCCCAGCGCTCTTCGGGTACCGCCGGTAGCCGCACCCAGCGCTCCAGCGCCTCGCGCGTGTAGCCGTAGACGCCCACGTGCTGGTGATAGCGCACGGCGCCCTTCCCGTCGCGGTCGAACGGGATCGGCGCGCGGGAGAAGTACACCGCCCGGCCGTCGGGTCCCACCACGACTTTCACGCGGTTCGGGTCCCCGGCAAGCTCTGGGTCGAGCACGCCCGCGGCGGTGCCGATGGGGTCGCCCAGGCGGAGCCGCTCCAGCGTGCCGTGCACCGCGGCGGCGGCGACGAGGGGCTCGTCGCCCTGGACATTGAGCAGCAGGTCGTAGTCGGCATATTCCCGCCGGGAGGCGACTTCGGCGATGCGCTCGGTCCCCGATTCGTGCGTGGTGGCGGTGAGCACGGCTTCGAACCCGGCCGTGCGCACCACCGTGGCGATCTCGAGGGCGTCGGTGGCGACGACGATGCGGTCGCAGGCGGCGAAGGCGCTGAGACGGCGGACGACTCGGAGGACGAGGGGTTCTCCGGCGAGGAGCCGGAGCGGCTTGCGCGGCAGTCGGCTGGAGCCCAGCCGAGCAGGAATCACGCCTAGGACGGGCACGGGGCAAGATACAAAATCTGTGCCGCGGGAACAAGTGATTCAGGTTACAGGCAGTTGCGTCACTCCCGGGGGGCACGATCTTCCAGGGAAAGTCCACCATTTCTGATGACCATCGCGTCCGCCCTGACGAGCTTCGAGTCGGTGCTGCAGCGCCTCGTCGGGTCATCTTCGGGATCCACCTACACCGTGTCACGGTGGATTTTCCTGCGCGCTCTGGGTGTGATTTTCCTGATCGCGTTCGTGTCGTTGTGGGTACAGGTCAAGGGACTGATCGGTAGTCAGGGCATCCTCCCCGCCCGCGACCTGCTGACGGCGGCCCAGGCGCAGCTCGGCGGCGAGCGCTACCGCATTCTCCCCACCGTCTTCTGGTTTGGCTCGAGCGATGCCGCTCTCCAGGTAGCCTGCGTGCTCGGGGCCACCTGCTCTCTGCTGCTCATCGCCGACGTCGCCCCCGGTCCGATGCTGGTCATGCTGTGGCTCCTGTATCTCTCGCTCACCGTCGTCGGGCGGGATTTCTTGTCATTCCAGTGGGACGTGCTGCTGCTCGAGACGGCGGTACTGGCGCTGTTCCTCGCGCCATGGCGGCTGCTCCCCACACACTCGGACGTGCCGGTCCCCGCGCTCGGCCTGTTACTGCTATGGTGGCTGTTGTTCCGCCTCACCGTCGCTTCAGGAGTCGTGAAGCTCACCTGGAGCGATCCCACGTGGCACAATCTCACGGCGCTCGATTACCACTATTGGACGCAGCCGCTGCCGACTTGGACGGCATGGTACATGAGCCAGCTCCCCGAGTGGATCAAGCGCGCGTCGGTCGTGGCGACGTTCGTGCTGGAGATCGGCTTTCCGCTGCTGCTCTTCGGGACGCGCACCATGCGCCTCATCGGCTGCGCCGGGATCGTCCTCATGCAGCTGATGATTTTCACCACGGGGAACTACAACTTCTTCAACCTGCTGACGCTCGCGCTCGCCGGATTGTTGCTCGACGACCGCGCCTGGTCCGTGGTGTTGCCCGATGCGTTGGTGCGCTGGGTGGAGGGACCGAACGCGGTCGTCCTCGAAGCCCGCGGTCTCGGTCTCACAGGAACGGTCCTCGCCGTCGTGCTGCTGGCCCTCGCGACTGTGCGCTTCGTGCAGACGCTGGCTCCCGGTGGTGGCGGCTTCGGGGGGCCCCTCGGATGGCTCGATTCGTTCCGCAGCATCAACGGTTACGGACTGTTTCGTGTGATGACCACGACGCGACGCGAAATCGTGGTGGAAGGCAGTGACGACGGCATGACGTGGCGCGCCTACGAGTTCCGCTACAAACCGGGAGATCCGCTGCGCCGCCCGGGATTCATCGAGCCACACCAGCCACGGCTCGACTGGCAAATGTGGTTCGCATCGCTGTCACCGTACGAGGTGACGTTCTGGTTCCAGGAGTTCCTCACGCGGTTGTTGCAGGGATCGCCCGCCGTCCTCGGCTTGCTGCGCACCAACCCGTTCCCCAACCATCCGCCGAAATACGTGCGGGCGGTGCTGTACGACTACCGTTTCACGACTGTGCCGGAGCGCCGGGCGACGGGCGCGTGGTGGACGAGAAGCTACGTCGGGCCGTATAGCCCGGTGTTGTCACTGCAATGATCAATATCCAATGCTCAATGCTCAACGTTCATTGATCATTGGACATCGAGCATCGGACATTGAGCATTCGATTCACGCCTCTGCATGGGCTACGCGCAGAAAGTTCTCCAGCAGTCTCTTCCCGTGCTCCGTCCCGATCGACTCCGGATGGAATTGCACGCCGTACAGCGGGAACTGGCGGTGCTTCATTGCCATGATCTCGCCGCCCTTGCCGCGGTCCCCCGACCAGGCGGTGACGATGAGGTCGTGCGGCAGGCCGGCCCACTCCACGATCAGCGAGTGGTACCGCATGGCGGTGAACGGTGATGGAATATCGTCGAACAACTCGTCGTCGAGGTGTTCCACCGGGCAGGTCTTGCCGTGCATCAGGCGGTCGGCGCGTACCACCCGTCCCCCGAACGCCTCGCCGATCGCCTGGTGGCCGAGGCAGACACCCAGCACCGCAATCTGCCCGGCCAGTGCCTTGACGAGGGGGACGAGGATCCCCGCCTGGGCGGGAATGCCGGGGCCCGGTGACAGCACCACCGCGGAGGGCTTGAGCGCCAGCGCGTCGGCTACCGAGAGGGCGTCGTTACGGTAGACGACCGGCTGCTCCCCCAGCTCGCCTAGAAACTGCACCAGGTTGTAGGTGAAGGAGTCGTAGTTGTCGAGCACGAGCAGCATGACGAGAAGCTAACCTGCCAGGTCGATCGCTTCGAGACGGTCCAGCTCGCTGACCAGCTCGGGCCCGAAGTAGTACCCGATTTCCGATCGCACGCCGCGGTACAGGGTCGGTCCGGTGCGCAGACACACGAGCTCCTCCGCCAACGCCTCACGCGCCGGGCAGAGCACACCGTCCTCGAAGGTGAGGGGAAACAGGACGTCGACGATGGACTTCAGCTCGCGGTGCTCGATTCCCTGCTCCACGCAGAAGGCATGCAGCCGGCAGCCGCGACCCTTGCGATTCAAGAACACGCAGGCGCCGTCGATGACGCGCGTGCGCCACGTCTCGCCACCGGGGACGTCCGCGTCGTGCTCCACTTCACCGGTGAACCATTGATCCCGAGGCACGCCCAGGAAGGCTTCGAGCGCGTCGGCGTGCGCGAGAATGCGGTCGGCATGGTGGCGGTCGATGTCGACGCCGAATTGACAGCACCAGTCGTGACAGAAGTCGCACTCGAGACAATGCATGAAGTAACGGCGCCGGAAGATCGTCGGATCCACCGTGCGCAGCACGGGGGCGCCGTAGCGGGCGGGAAAGGCGCGCGGCAGGGAGAGCAGCATGGCAGACGTCAGAGGGAGAGCACGTAGTGGCGGAACTCGAGGTCCCTCTGGTAGCCGAGCGATTCATACAAGGTCTGCGCCGGGGTATTGGTGTGAGCGGTATCGAGCTCGATCGACGCCGCTCCTTGCTCCCGAGCGAACCCGTGGGCCGCTTCCATCAAGCGGCGCCCTACGCCGCTGCCGCGCCGGTCGGGAACGACGAACAGGTCCGACAGCATCCAGATCGGACGGCAGCGCAGCGACGAGAACAACGGGTAGAGCTGCGTGAATCCGCAGGGCGAGGCCTCGTCCACCGCGAACAGCACGACCGATTCCCCGCGGCCGAGGCGCTCGCCGAGAAAACGGCGGGCGAGCGGCAGGTCGCTCGGGCGGCCGTAGAACCCGCGGTAGGCATCGAACAGGGGAGCCAGTGCGTCGGCATCGGACAGACCGGCGCGGCGAATCTCGACCATGACGCGAATCTTAATGTGCTGTCGGCTGGACAGCCCCTGCCAGCGGCGGTTAGCCTCAAGCTTCACACTCTGACCGCCCGGAGGGGTGCTGTATGCGTCGGATCCACGGTTTCGCCGCCGGTCTCGCGACCGCGGCCGTCATGGCCGCCGTAGTGGCCTGCAGCAGTGACAGCGGGACGGGCGGCGGCGTTACGCTCGACCTCACGGGCAGCTACACCCTGGTGCAGCTGCTGCTCGGCGGGTTCATCCCCGCTCCGGGGAGCACCGGCAACCTGACCGCGACGAAAGACTCGGTGCACGCCAACATCTCGATCGTTTCACCCGACACCTCCGTCGTCCACGACACAACCCTGACGCTGGACGGATCGTATCTGGCGAGACAAGCGGCCGGGAAGGACTCGATCTACATCGTGCTCGGGGGTGGCCTCGGGACGTTCGCTGGCACCGTGTCCGTCAGTGGGGCGGCGAAGGATACGCTGTCACTGAGTCTCGTGACACCGGCCGGCCCGTTTACAGCCATCTGGCACAAGACGTAAACACCGTGCGTCCTGAACGGTGACGCGCTGCTGGAGCGTCGCGGCGGTTTTTCACGGCGCGCTCCGGTCGGCCTGACGGTCATCGTCGTCACGGCGAACCGCGCCCCAGAAAAACCCCGGAGCGCCGCGTAACCTGAGCCTCACCGCCTACCGCAGCTTCTAGACGGCCGCCACGCCGGCGGATGCCCCGGGGCCCTCTCCCAGCACCTGGTCGAGGGCAAGGACCAGATGGTCGGCGTCGTCGCCGGTGAAGACGAGAGGCGGCTTGATCTTCAGCACGTTGTGCTGCGGGCCGTCGGTGCTGATCAGGACTCCCTTTTCGCGCATCCGGCTCGCGACCCACCCCGCCTCCGGGCCTGCGGGCTCGAGCGTCGTCCGGTCCCGCACCAGCTCCACGCCGAGGAACAGGCCGAGACCGCGCACGTCGCCGATCAGCGGGTGGCGGGAGCCGAGGTCGCGCAGACCGGCCAGCAGATCGCGGCCGACGTTGCGCGCATTGCTCTGCAGCCCCTCGTCGGCGATCACGTCCAGCACC
>DASTHG010000394.1:0-4670 GCA_035718325.1 Gemmatimonadales bacterium
CACGCGGCGGCTCGGCGGCTTGGCGTCTCCCTAGGCGGCTCGGCGTCTCGGCCGTATCCTATCGGCCATGCGAACTCCCCTCTTGCCCGTCACCGCCCTTGTCCTGCCGGCCCTCGCTGCCTCTCAGGCCCTCGGCCCCGCTGTCCGCCCCTTCGTCGCCGTCTCATCCCCCGTCGTGGCGTTGACCCACGTCCGCGTCATCGACGGTACGGGCGCTCCCGCCAAGGACGACCAGACGATAGTCATCCAGAACGGCAAGATCGTGGCCGTTGGGCCTGCGGCGAGCGTCACGATTCCCGCAGGGGCAGAGGTGAAGGATCTGACGGGCAAGAGCGTGCTACCGGGATTCGTGATGGTGCACGAGCACATGTTCTATCCGGCGGGCAACGGGATGTATACCGAGCAAGGGTGGAGCTTCCCCAAGCTCTACCTCGCGGGTGGCGTGACCACGATGCGTACTGCCGGGAGCATCGAGCCGTACGCCGACCTGAACATCGCGCGCAGCATCGCGGCGGGCGAGATGGCCGGTCCCACGATGGACGTGACGGGTCCCTACCTCGAGGGACCGGGACTGCCGCTGTCCCAGGTGCACGCGCTGAAGGACGCCGACGAAGCGCGCCGCATGGTGGACTACTGGGCGGACCAGGGAGCGACGTCGTTCAAGGGGTACATGCACATCACGCGCGCCGAGCTGGGCGCGGCGATCGCCGAGGCACATCGTCGCGGGACGAAGCTCACCGCCCACCTCTGCTCGGTGACCTTCCGCGAGGCGGCGGACCTGGGCATCGACGATCTCGAGCACGGCTTCCTCGTCGCCACCGACTTCGTCCGCAACAAGCGGCCCGACCTCTGTCCCGACCGCGATTCGGTCGTCCAGTCGCTCGTCGCCCTCGATCCCACGGGCGCCGCGGCGCGCGACCTCATCACCTACCTCGTTTCCAAGCACGTCGCGATGACGTCGACCCTCACCGTGTTCGAGACCTTCGTCCCGGCGCGCCCCGCCGCCCCGGCGGCGGTGCTCGATGCGATGCTCCCCGAAGCGCGCGATCAGTACACGCGGACGCGGCTGCGCATCGCGACGTCCACGGATTCGACCTGGGTGGTGCTGTTCCGCAAGGAGATGCAGCTGGAGCGCATGTACGCGCAGGCGGGCGGCCTCGTGCTCACCGGCACTGACCCCACGGGGTACGGCGGCGTGGTGGCGGGATTCTCGAACCAGCGGGCGCTCGAGCTTCTGGTGGAGGCGGGATTCACTCCACTCGAGGCGATCAAGATCGGCACGCTGAACGGTGCCGTGTACCTGGGCCGCACAGACCACATCGGCTCGATCGCCGTGGGAAAAGACGCCGACCTCGTGGTCGTGAACGGCAATCCGGCAGCGCAGATCGCCGACGTCGAAAAGGTCGAGCTCGTCTTCCGGGCCGGGATGGGCTACGACCCGGCGAAGCTGATCGCCGCGGCGAAAGGATCCGTGGGACTGCGCTAGCTACTGCTGGTCGTAGAGCGCGATGTCCCTGCCCATCAGGTACTTGTCGAACCAGTTGAGGATGTGATCGAGCCGCTCGACGCGGTGTTGCGGCTTCCCCGAGCGCGACAGCTCGTGCGATTCTCCGGGGAAGCGCACCATCACCGCCGTTTTGTGCAGGTACTTGAGCGCGCGGAACATCGCCTCCCCGCCCTGCGTCGCGGGCGCACGCAGGTCCTCGTCCCCCAGCACGAACATGATCGGGGTGGTGACGGAGTCGACGTACTGCACCGGCGAGCGGCGCAGGAATTCCTGCGGATCGTGGAACGGGACCGACCGGAACCACGTCGGCTGAAACAGGGTGAAGTCCGCCGTATACCAGAAGCCCAGCCAATCGGCGACGTCACGCTGCGACACCGCAGCGGCGAAACGATGGGTGTGCGTTACCGCCCAGTCGGTGAGTAGCCCGCCGCCCGAGCCTCCCGTGACGCCGAGTTTCGTCGTGTCGATGTAGCCGCGGCGGATCACCGAATCGACGGCGACCAGCAGATCCTTGTAGTCGTCTCCCGGATAGTTGTACTGGATGATGTTGCCGAAGTCCTGCCCGTACGTCGTGCTGCCGCGCGGGTTCGGGTACAGGACCACGTACCCCTTCGCCGCCATCCATTGCATCTCGTGAAAGAAGACGTACCCGTACGCCGTGTGCGGGCCGCCGTGGATGTTGAGGATCAGGGGATACCGCTTCGCCGGATCGAAGCCGGGCGGTTTCAGAATCCACGTCTCGACCTTGCGGCCGTCGAAGCTCGGGTACCAGAGGTCTTCCGGGACCGAGAGCGACAGCGTCGCAAAGAGCGAGTCGTTGGCGTGCGTGAGCTGCGTGAGCTTCTGCGACGTCGCGTCGAGGGCGTAGAGGTCGGTGAGGTGCGTGGGATCACTGATGGTGAGGGCGAAGGTGCGCGCGTCGGGGGTCGCCGACCAGGCGAGAACGGCGTGATCGCCGGTGGTGAGCGGCGTGCGGGCCCCGGTCGCTGCGTCGAAGCGGATGAGGTTCGAGCGGCCGTGCTCCGTCGTCGCCGTGATCACGGACTTTCCATCCGGTGACCACACGATCGGTCCGCCTCCGCCGCCGCGCGGCGGCGCCTGGTCGCCCAGGACGCCGGACCCGATGTCGAAGTCGTAGTCGGCCGTCAGGTTCGCCAACTGGCCGGCGCGCCAGACGTAGAGATCCTGCTCCTGGTAGGAACGCGGCTGCGCGGGATTCACGAATCCCACGAACGCCACCCGGCCGTCGGGGGCGACGACCGGCGCGTTCACCGGCCCGTCGATGTTCACGACGGTGTCGATCGATCCACCCGCCGCGGCGACGGAGAACAGGTCTTGATCGGGACGCGTGTAATAGTCTTCCACCACGCGCTGAGAGACGAAGTAAATACGGCGTCCATCGGCGCTCCATTGGCGGATCGCTTCATCGAAGGGGCCCGTGGTGATCTGGTGGGCGGTTTGCGGCTTGTCGCTCGCCAAGGCCTGTACCGTCCACAGATGGCCGTGCTCGGCGGGGTCCGCGTACCCCTCGTCGTCGCTGCGGAATTCAGCGCGCGTGATCACCCGCACGTCGCTCTTCTTCGGGGCCTCCCCACCCTTGGCTTTCTGGGCGATCTCCTCCGCCGTGGCGCCGTTCACGAACGCGATCGTGCGCCCGTCCGGCGACCACACCGCTGGCGACGCGCCGCTCGCGACGTCGGTCAGCTGCACCGCTTCGCCACCGTCCAGCGTCAGTAGGAAGAGCTGCGACCCGTCGTCTCCCACGGGACGGAGAAAGGCCAGCGTTTTCGAGTCGGGAGACCAGCGCGGCGCGGCGTCGTGTGGGCCGGCGGTGAGGCGGCGCGGGGCGCTCTTGCCGTCCGAGGCCACGGCCCAGATGCGCGTCTCGTAGCCGTCCCGCTTGGCGTTGACCGTGACGAGAACGTAGGCGACCTGCTTCCCGTCCGGTGACACCTGTGGCCCGGCGACCCAATGAAAGGCGTACAGGTCGGTATCCGCGATCGCGCGCTGCGCAGCGAGGGGCAGCGTGCAGGGCACGAGGACGGCGAGCAGAGCGGTAACGCGAACGCGCATGGAGCCTCCGGGAGAAGCTCCGAAACTAAGGGTCCGGGATCGATCCTGCCGCGACACGAAAATCGTAGTAGCCTTGGGGATTATGCTCCCCAGCTGGATCACGCCCCTTGGACTCTTCGAGCACTTCCTCGTCGGCATCGGGCTGACCGTGGTGCTCGCGCTGCTCGGCGCGCCGCCGGCGGCGATCTTCGTAGCGGTGTTCTCGGTGGGATTCGCTCATGAACTGGGTGATGGAGACTTTCGCCGCGCTGAGCACGGGCCCTGGAGCGGGATCATCGACCTCGTGGCGTTCCTGCCCGCCCCGATCGCGTGGTGGATCTACCGCTAGGCTCCAAGCGACTTGGAGTCGCCCGCTCTGAATCGACGACTCAAGTCGTCGCTCGGCGCTGACGCGACGCGCCATGAATGGCGACCGTCACCGCCGGAGCACGCCCCCCAGTTTCTGAAGAATTTCCCCCCACCCTTTGCGGTGTGCGTCGACGTGGCGCGCCGGAAGGCGCTCGTGGGTCAGCACAACTTCGGTGCCGTCGTCCCGCGTGTGGAACTCGACGGTCACCACGCTGGGCAGCATGTCGGTGTAGGGCGAGATCCACGTGAAGGAGAGCCGCGCCGGGGGCTCGATCGCGAGATACGTCCCGGTGTGCTCGACCTGCTCCGCTGCATGATCCATGACGACGCGGAAGGCCCCACCGACCCTGGGGTCGACCTGCGCCGTGCTGCGCACCGCTCCAGGACACATCCACGTCGCGAGGCTCTCCGGATCGAGCCATGCGGCGAACACCTCGTGGCGCGGCGCGGGGATGGTGCGGCGCACGACGAGGGAACCGGAAGCGGGATCAGCGGTCATCCGACCCTCCAGACGCGGCGCGCTGATTCCCCGGCTGAAGCCGGGGCTCGGCGCTGACGCGACACGTCTTGAAAGACGTCATCACCATCCACGCGGGCTTGCCCTTCAGGGCTCGCCGCGAAGCGCCGAGCCGCGCTTTCAAGCGCGGTTCCTGCGCTGCACGAGCATCGTTTCCACTGCCGAGAGCCGCGTGTCCCAGAACGCCCGGTAGTGCTCGAGCCAGTGGGCGGCATCGAGCAGCCG
>DASTHG010000395.1:0-2716 GCA_035718325.1 Gemmatimonadales bacterium
CGGCGGGAGCGCCTGGATCCCCTGAAACACCGTGCGCGGCGGCCGCGCCGCCCAGAACGTGAACACCTCGTCCAGTCCCTGGGGATCGAGCACTGCGGGGACGGCGTCACTGGCGAGGATGCCGCGGATTTCGGAGGCGAAGTAGAAGTTGCCGCCGCGCTCGGCGTAATACAGGGGCAGGATCCCGAACCGGTCGCGCGCCAGAAACAACGACCCCCGCGCGCGGTCGTAAATGACGAAGGCGAATTGCCCGTTGAGGCGGTGCAACATCGCTTCGCCCCACTGCTCGTAGGCGTGCAGCAGGATCTCGGTGTCGCAACGGGTGCGGAAGCGGTGTCCCAGCGCCGTCAGCTCGCGCCGCAGCGCGGGGAAGTCGAAGATCTCCCCGTTGTAGACCACGACGAGATTGCCGCTGGCACTGGACATCGGCTGCGCCCCGCCGGCGATGTCGATCACGCTGAGGCGGACGTGGGCGAGCCCCACGCGCGGGTCGGTGTGCACGCCGAATCCGTCGGGACCGCGATGCCCGATGGCGGCCGCCATGCGCGACACCAGGTCGGGAGAGACGATCTCCGGCCCAGGCGTCCGCCGGGCCAGGCCCGCAAGCCCGCACATCAGGCCGCCCCCTCCGCCTCGATGTGTCCGGGAGCGTCGATCTCGGGCACCGGCTCGACGAGCAGCGGCGCCCGGTGCAGGTAGCGCGTCGCTGCGCGCTTGCGGTCGATGTCCCGATAGGCGCGCTGCACCCGCTCGGGGAGGGCCCCGATCGCATTCGCGACAAGGGGAGCCGGCCGGCCTTCGTTCTTGCCTTGCAGCACGCAATCGAGCACCGGCAGCGGCAGCGTGAAGAAGAACTCTTCCTGCGTCTGCGGCATCGGGTACGTGTCGGTGGTCGGTGGGCGCGAGCGGATGCGCGGGTGGACGCGGAGATGCTCGGCCAGCTGGTAGATCTGGCTCTTGTAGAGGTGGGCGAGCGGCTTCAGGTCGGCGAGCCCATCGCCCCCTTTGACGAAAAAGCCCAGGTCGTACTCGAGGCGGTTTGGGGTGCCCAGCACGGCGTAGCCGAGCCGGTCGGCGTGGTAGTAGCTCACCATCGCCCGCACTCGCTGCTTGAAGTTCGTCGCCGCGACGATCTCGCGAAATTCACGCGCCGGCAACAGCCGGCGGGTAACGACGCCCCCGGGCGCCTGGACCACGAGGTAGCAGAGCGGAAGGCGGTCCCCGGCCTCGTCACCTGCGTCCTGAACGAGTTTGCAGCGCCACCCGGTGCCGTAGGGCAGCAACCGGCCGATCGCCTCATCGCGTCGGGCGTAGCAGCCGCATGCTTCGAGCGTCGCCGTGATGTCCTCGGCCGTAAAGTCGATGCCCAGGGTGGTGGCCCATTCACGGGCCAGGGTGACGCTCTCCGCTTCCGATTCGCGCTCGGGGAGTGCGAGACCGAGCACGCGCGCGGGACCAACGGCGGCCGCGGCCAGCGCCGCCCCGACGGCGCTGTCCACCCCACCGCTCATCGCAACCACGATCCCCGACCGGCGCAACACGCCGACTTGGCGGCGCAGCGCCTCGGTGATGGCGGCAACCGTCTTCGCAGGGTCGAGTCGCAGCGTGTCGCGCGCGTTCATGGTCGAGCTGGGCCAGGTGCAAGCTTTGAGCCCGACCCCATGGGCGCGAAGGCAGCTATCGCCGCGGCAACGCAACGGCGCACGAAGCAGTTGGATTTTCCTCCTGCGCACCGAAACGGTGCGCGACACAAACGCGGTCGCTGGTACACTCGATGCAATCGCGACACGTCGATGACCAACGTTGCCAGGGAATTGTGGAAGACGGCCCGCGTAGCGCAGCGGCAGACCGCAATCGTGGAGCGCGAGCGCAGCGTGAGCTATGGCGAACTGCACACCGCGGCGGCCGCGGTCGCTGCAGCGCTGACTGCCGCCGGCGTGATGCCCGACGAGCCAGTCGCCATCCTGCTCGAGCGGGGAGCCGATGCCGCAGCCGCCTTCTTCGGCGTCCTGGCGAGCGGAGCGATTGCCGTCGTCGTGCACGAGGCACTGCGACCGCGCCAGATCGAGTACGTGCTGGAACACGCGGGCGCCGGCACGCTGATCTCGAGCGCGGACCTGCTCGGCCGATTGGCGCGGCCGCTCGTTTTCCGGGACGCGGTGAGGATCATCGACATGCACTCGCTCGAAGCGCCGGCCCAGGTTCTCGAGCCGGTGCCGCGCCGGCGCGATGACCCCGCACAGATCGTGTACACATCAGGATCGACGGGACAGCCCAAGGGCGTTGCCTTGAGTCACGGCAATCTGCGTGCGGCGCTCGAGACGGTCACGGCGTACCTCGGTCTCGAGCCGTCGGACCGAATCGCCAGCCTGTTGCCGTTCGGCTTCGTCTACGGCATGAGCCAGCTGCTGTGCACGGTGCACGTCGGGGCTACCCTGGTGGTCGAGCGTGCCCCGTTGCCGCAGGACGTGGCGCGCACCGTGCGCGCCCAGCGCATTTCGGTCCTCGCGGCGGTGCCGCCGCAATGGATCGGCTTGCTCAGCACCGCCACGTTTCAGGAGCCGCTCCCGGCGCTCCGGGTCATGACCAACGCCGGTGGCCACCTCCCCGTCGCCGTGGTACGGCGACTACGGCGTGCCCAGCCCGAGGCGCGGCTCTACTTGATGTACGGGCTCACGGAGGCGCTGCGCACTACCTACCTCGATCCGGACGAGGT
>DASTHG010000396.1:0-6601 GCA_035718325.1 Gemmatimonadales bacterium
CCCAATCCGTTCATCGCCTATGGTCACGAATTCGCCAACGCCGCGGAGAAGGCAGGCATGAGCTACCAGAAGTTCATCCAGCGTCTCGTGGACGAAGCGATGCGCCGATGAGCGACGCCTGGTCGGCGGTGCGCAGCCTCATCACGCGCAAGCGCCGCGAGATCCCACGGCCGGAGTTGCGCTGCCCGCGCTGCCGCGCCGAGCTGCAGCGCTTTTGGTACCACTGCCCCAACTGCAGCAAGCAACTGGTCTGGGGTGACTCGCAGCTCGACACCGGCGCGGAGTGCCGCTACTGCCGCTGGATCGTCTCCGACAGCTTCTCGTGGTGCCCGTGGTGCGGCCGCGACATCGCCGACCGCGACTCGAGCCCGGAGCCGCTGAAGCGCCCGAAAGGATTCAAGTACGAGCGGCGTTGCCGCCGCTGCCACGGTGGCTTGCAGTACCCCATGCAGTGGTGTCCCTGGTGCAGCAAGGTGCAGTGGTGGAAGTACGACCGGTTCCAGAATCATTGCCCGCATTGCGACCGCGGCGTGGACGACTGGATGGACACTTGCCCCTGGTGCGGGGAGGACGCCACCGGCCGTGACCTGATCGAGCGGGCGCTCCGTCGCGTGCGCCGCCTCCTCATCGTGTCGCGCATCAAGGACTGGGACTACCGGGTGCTGCTCCGGCCCGGGGTATCCGGGGTGTCCCCCTACGGCCCCAAGGTGATCGAGATCGATCGTCGCTACGTCACGAGCAAGCGGCGCCGCGACGACATTTCCTGGAATACCCTCACCGGCCTGATCCTCCACGAGCTGGGCCATTCGTTCCTCTATCACAACTGGTCGTGGACCCGGACGGGGCGCTTCCGCCGCGCCTTCGGCGAAGTGCGGCGGGCCTACCGCGTGGCCGACGAACACTGGGTCGATTTCGAGCGCCGCCGCGTCGCGACCACGCTGGTGGACTACGTCAGCCGCTATGCCGGCACGCATCCCCAGGAGGATTTCGCCGAGACGTTCCGCTTCTACGTCGCCCGGCGTGGCCGGCTGCGCGAGCTGTTTGGCGAGTTCGGCCGTAAGCGCAAAGGGGTCGTGGTGTTTGAGAAGTTTCTCGTACTCCATGACTATGTCCGGAGTCTGCGAGGATGGCGATGAGAGAGGAGGATGGTGGAGGTTGCTACGACGCAACCTTCACCATCCTCCACCAACCTTCACCTACCTTCACAACCTTCTTTAGAAGATCGTGAAGTTCAGCCCCGCGCCGATCTGGAACGATGTACTGCCGTGTCCCAGAAGTCGTCCTTCGAGGAAGGGGTGCGCGACGCCGCGGCGCGACTCGAACCCGAAGAGCAGATCCCAGCCGGTGTCGCCGTTCGATACTCCGCCCGACGAGGCGTTCTGAAAGTCGACCCCGCCGCCGAAGTAGAACGCGGACCCGTACCCTGTCGGCATGCGGAACTTGAGATCCCCACTCAGACCGATGAGGTTGACTCCGTTCCCCAGGTAATAGTCGAACGATGGATAGAGCTCGACGTACGGACTGAGCGGCAACAGTATCTGCGCTCCGATCAGCCCGCGGTCCATATCGAAGTTGTACCCGAAATGCGGACCGATATGCGCCCGCTGCGCGTGCGCCGGAGCACTGACGCACGCGAGCAGGAGGCCCGCCAGCAAGAGCGTGTTGCGCAGGCTCTTCATGATTCCTCCTTTGTCGGAATCCGGATGCCCATTCGCATCCCGGACCTTTAGACCCGCCGCTCGTCCGAGGTTCCGAACGGCTGTTGCGGCGTGCTCGCCGTGTGTCGCAGGTCACACACCGAATCCGGATCTGCCCCACTCTTGTGCGGCCCCGCCTGTCGCCCGCACCTTCACTGCTCATCCATCGGAGGCCTCATGCCGCGTCGCGTGCATCCGCTGCTCTGCGCAGCGCTGTTCGGGGGCTGTGGGATCGCCGCCGCGCAACGTTCCGCGCCCCACCACGTCGACGTCGCGGCGATCGCGCCGCGCCCCGAGGACGTGGCCACGATCGACGGCATGCTGCACGCCTTCTACGATGTGATTTCCGGACCGGCGGGGCAGCCGCGGCAATGGGCACGCGACCGCACGCTGTACATCCCCGAGGTACACTTTGTGTCGCTGTCGGCCGACAGCGCCGGACACGTGCAGGCCGATGTCGTGACGCATCAGATGTTCGTCGACCGCTCCGACGCCGCCCTCGTGCGCCGCGGGTTCTTCGAGACCGAGATCCATCGCAGTACCGAGCGTTTCGGCAACGTCGTCCATGTCTTCAGCACCTATGAAATGCGCGAGCGGGCCGACGGACCGGTGTTCGGCCGGGGCATCAACAGCATCGAGCTGTTCTGGGACGGGGCGCGCTGGTGGATCGCCGCGGCGCAGTGGGACGACGAGCGCCCCGGCAATCCGATTCCCAAGGAGTACCTGCCGTAATCCCGCTCGTCGAACGGCGCCGCTACTACCGGGCGGCGCTGCGCTTCTCCCGGCTGGCCCGCCGCGTGGTGCAACGGCGCGTCGCGCGAGGGTTCCGGGCGCGCCTCAAAGCCGACGCGAGCTTCGTGACCGACGTCGACCTCGCGGTGGAGCGCGCGCTGCGTCGCGCCATTGCCCGCGCGTACCCCGATCACGGGATCCTGGGCGAGGAGCTTCCGCCGGCTCGGCGTCAGGCGCCGCTGCAATGGATTCTCGATCCGATCGACGGCACGACGAGCCTCACCCATGGCATTCCGTTCTATGGAACCATCATCGCGCTGCACCACGAGGGGACGCCGCTCATCGGCGTGATCGACCTTCCCGCCCTCGGGCGCCGCTACAGCGCCGGCGTGGGTCTCGGGAGCTGGTGCGACGGCCGGCGGCTGCGCATCCGCGACGTGGCGGCGCGCGCCATCGCCAAGGAGGTCGTGTCGGCCGGAGACCGTGACCGCTTCGTGCAGTGCCGCGCCGGCGCGGCCTTCGACCGCCTGATGCGCGAGCATCCCACGGTCCGCGGCTACGTCGACTGCATCGCGCATTGCTTCGCCGCGGAGGGGCTGGTCGGGGCGGTCGTGGACTACGGCGTGAAGTTGTGGGACATTGCGGCAACGCAGGTGTTGATCGAGGAGGCCGGGGGACGCTACGTGCTCGGCTATCAATCGCAGTCGCAGGACCCGCCGCTGTACGGCATCATCTGCGGCAAGCCGGCGGTGGTGCGGCGCCTGGAGCGGCTGTTCGTGGACTAGCTGACGGCCTGACTCGCGCGCCCCACCTCGCGCAGGAACTCGCGCGACTTGCGCACCTCTTCCAGATACTCGCCGATCTCGTCGTCCTCGCGAGTCGAGTCCCACCCCAGGAGCTCGGCCATCTTGCGCGCGACGTTCGCCGCGACGCCCGTCCCGTGCTGCGGGTCTTCGTAGAACAGGTGCAGCCGCCGCATCAGGACGTCGGTGAGCCGCATCGCCATTTCGCGCTCGACGGCGTAGACGACTTCGGCGCGGATCTCCGCCCGTCCCGCCACGAGCGGGCCTCCCAGCACCTTGTTCTTGGTCACGAGGTTCAGGATCGCGGCCGACTCGGTGCCGTAGCTGTCGACCAGGTGCCGCGCGGTGACCGGCGAGAGCTCCTTCATCCGGACTGATTGCATCATGACGTCGAGCGCCGCGATCTCGCCGCCGGGAAGCGGTTGTGTATCGGTGGCGGCGCGGGGCGGCGCCTGCCGGCCGTCGATCTGGCGCAGCCGCTGCACCACCAGATCGACGACGTCCCGCCCCATCACGCGGTAGGTGGTGAGCTTGCCGCCGGCGATCGTGATCAGCCCACTCGGACTCTCGACGATGCGATGCTCGCGCGACACGCGTCCCGCCGGGACGTCGCTCTCGGCGGCGAGCAGCGGCCGCAGCCCGGCCCAGGTGGCGATCACATCGTTGGGGGAGAGGCGCGCGCGCGGGAACACGGCGTTGGTGGAGCGCAGCAGGTAGATGACGTCCTCCCCCGTCGCCCGCACGGCTTCCGGCTCGACGTTGTCTTCGGTTTCCGTCGTGCCGATGTAGGCGAGATCGTTCCAGGGGAGGACGAACATCACGCGGCCGTCGATCGGCGACGCGATGGTGACGGCGTCGTGCAGGCCCAGGCGATCGCGCCGGACGATGGCGTGGGCGCCCTTGGAAGCCCGGATCAGCGGCGGCACGTTGGCCGCATCAAGGTGCCGGATGCGGTCGACCCAGGGCCCGGTCGCGTTGACGATGGTGAGCGCACGGACCAGACGTTCCTCGCCGGAGAGAACGTCCTTGATGACGGCGCCGATGATCTGTCCCTCCGCCCGCACGAAGCTCGTGACCGCGGCGTAATTCGCGACCAACGCGCCCGCCATCCCGGCGCCGCGCAACGTGGCGAGGACGAGCCGGACGTCGTCAGTCTGCGCATCCCAATACAGTGCCGCACCACGGAGGTCGCGGTCCCGCAGGCCGGGCTCGGCGTCGAGCGCGCGCTTGGGGGAGAGCCAGCGATGCATGTGCGTGTTCCGGAACCCTGCCAGCAGGTCGTACAGCCACATGCCGGCGCGCAATTTCATCGGCGACACTCGGCCGCCGCGATAGATCGGGAACAGGAACCGCGTGGGTCGGACGAGATGAGGAGCCGTCTGGAGCAACACGCGCCGCTCGCGGCTGGCTTCGAGCACCAGTCCCAGCTCGAGGTGCTCGAGATAGCGTAGGCCGCCGTGGATCAGGCGCGAGCTGCGCGAGCTCGTGCCGGAGCCGAAATCGTGCGCGTCGACCAGCGCGGTGCGCAGGCCGCGGGACGCGGCGTCCCGCGCAATGCCCGCGCCCGTGATCCCTCCGCCGATGACCAGGAGGTCCACAGGCTGCGCCTGCATCGATTCCAGCGCAGCGATGCGCGAACGGTTTGAAAACGGGGCTTCGCCCGCCAACTCCCCTCCGAGCCTCGACGGACGACCCGTCGGTGCGTGTTCCGGGTCACGGCCGCTCGCGGCCGCCACCCTCGGGGGTGGGCCGAAAATGTAATCGGAACGCGGCGACATCGCGCCGATTCCCCATCCTGCCCCGAGAGGTTGTAGGTTTCCCGCGCGGGAATCCGGAGGCCAGGGAGCGCATGACGAATTCCACGGGCCGGCGCGTCGCGATCGTGGCAGGATGCCGGACGCCGTTCTGCAAGGCCGGGACGGACCTGAAATACGTCCGCGCCGTCGATCTCGCGCGCCATGCTGCGCGCGAGCTGCTCGAGCGCACCAACCTCAATCCCCACGCCGTCAACGAGGTCATCTTCGGCCAGGTCGTCGCTTCGCCCCTCGTCCCCAACGTGGCGCGCGAGGTCAGCTTGCTGCCGCAGTTCCCCAAGGAGATTCCGGCCTACACGGTGAACCGGGCGTGCGCGTCGTCCAACCAGGCCGTGACCGCCGCGCACGATCAGATCGCGTTCGGGCACGCCGACGTCATCCTGGCGGGCGGTGTGGAATCGCTCTCCGACATCCCGATCCTCGCCTCCCGCCGTCTCGCCGACATTCTCGTCACCGCCAGCAAAGCCAGGACGCTCGGGAGCCGTCTTGCCACCTTCGCCCGGATCCGGCCGCGCGACTTGATCCCCGTATCTCCCGCCATCGCCGAGCCGTCGACCGGAGAGTCGATGGGCCAGTCGGCGGAGAAGATGGCGAAGGAGAATCACATTTCCCGGGAGGAGCAGGACCGCTGGGCGTTGCGCAGCCATCAGCTGGCGGCCACCGGCACCGCCGATGGCCGGTTGACGGCCGAAATCGCTCCCTGGTTCCCGGAGCGCGCCAGCGCGGCGGTCGTCGCGGCCGACAACGGCATTCGCACTGACACGTCGCTCGAGCAGATGGCAAAGCTGCGGCCGGTGTTCGATCGGCGGTACGGCACAGTGACTGCGGGGAACTCCTCGCCGCTCACCGATGGCGCGTCCGCCGTCCTGCTCATGGCGGAAGAAGTCGCCCGCGCGCTGGGGTACGAGCCACTCGCGTTCGTGCGGTCGTACTCCGTCGCGGCGGTCGATCCCGGGTGGCAGCTGCTGCAGGGCCCCATCTGGGCGGTGCCGATCGCACTCGAGCGGGCCGGAATCCAATGGAAGGATCTCGGGTTGATCGAGATGCACGAGGCATTCGCGTCGCAAGTCCTGTCGAATCTTCAGGGTTTCGCCGCCAAAGGCTGGGAGATCAACGAAGACATCATCAACGTCATGGGGAGCTCGATCGCGATCGGCCACCCCTTCGGGGCTACCGGCGGCCGGCTCGTCACCACGCTCGCCAATGAGATGAAGCGCCGCGACGTACAGTTCGGGCTCATCTCGGTGTGCGCGCAGGGCGGCATGGCCTCGGCCGTCGTGCTGGAGCGGCGCTGATGCCGTACTTCCACTGGGAACCGAAAGACGGCGTCGCCGTCGTCACGCTCGACACACCCGGCTTGCCCGTCAATGTCATCTCACGAGGGGTCAAGGAGGAGCTGTACGAGCTGTTGGCGGAGCTCGAGCGCGACGCCACGGTGAAGGCGGTGGTCTTCGTATCCGGAAAGCCCGACAATTTCATCGCGGGCGCCGACATCGAGGAGTTCGTCCAGCTCAAGAGCACCGCCGACGCGGAGCAGCTGTCGCGCGATGGACAA
>DASTHG010000397.1:0-3515 GCA_035718325.1 Gemmatimonadales bacterium
CCAAGCACCACACCGCGCTGGGGCGCTGGCTCGGCGGCAGCACGGTTCACAACGTCGCACGCATGCTGCGCGCCCCGATGGTGGTGACCGGTGAGCCGCCGGCCAGGATTCGGCGCGTGCTCGTGGCCCTCGATGCGTCGGCGGCCGCGCGGCCGACCTACGAAGCAGCGCGGAGGTTGGCTGACCTGTTCGATGCGGAGCTCAAGGCGCTGCACGTGATCGAGCCGCTGCCGATCCTGCCGGAAACCCCGCCGCCGCTGAACGGCGCGGAGTACCAGCGCCTGATGGAGGAGGATTGCACCGAGAAAGTCTGGCCCCTCGTCGGTCCGGATGCCGAGCGCGCCACCCGGCATGCCGTCGCCGATATCGGCATCGCAGCTGAGGCCAAGACCTGGCAGGCCGACGTCGTGGTCGTCGGCAGCCACGGCAAGGGACTGGTAGAGCGGATGTTGGTGGGCAGCGTCACCGAACGGCTGCTCAGCGACCTGCCGGCGCCGATCCTCGTGGTCGTGCCGGCAGGGAAGAAGGCGGAACGTCCTGCGCGGACGACGAGTCCGGGACGGCAGGCCGTTACCGTCTGACCGATTCTCGGTCGCGGCAGTGCGGCAGGGTGGCTGTGACGGCAGGCCACCCTTGTCGTATCGGGGTCCCGGCTGAAGCCTTAAGAGACGATGCGTGCCATGCTCCTGGACGCCGCCGGCCGCCCCCTCCGGAGCGCTGCGATCCCCGACCCTCGACCCGGTGCCGGCGAAGTCCTGCTCCGGGTCCACGCCTGCGGGGTGTGTCGCACCGATCTGCACGTCGCCGACGGTGAGCTGCAGCACCCCAAGCTTCCGCTCGTGCTGGGACACGAGATCGTCGGCACCGTCGTCGAGAACGGACCGCGGGCCACGCGTTTCGCGACGGGCACGCGCGTCGGCGTCCCCTGGCTCGGCTGGTCGTGCGGCACGTGCGGGTATTGCCGGTCGGGACGCGAGAATCTCTGCGACCGCGCGCAGTTCACCGGTTACCAGCGGGACGGCGGCTACGCCGAACTGGTTGTCGCCGATGAGCGGTTCTGCTTTCCACTTCCCGAGGGATTCGACGACCTCGCCGCCGCACCGCTGTTGTGTGCCGGCCTGATCGGCTACCGGTCGCTCGTCCTGACCGGCGACGCGGAGTGCATCGGCATTTACGGCTTCGGCGCGGCCGCCCACATCGTGACCCAGGTCGCACGCCACGAAGGACGCCGCGTGTTCGCGTTCACGCGGCCCGGCGACGAAGCGGGGCAACAGTTCGCGCGTGCGCTCGGCGCGGCATGGGCCGGAGGATCGGACGGCCCCGCCCCGGAGCCCCTCGACGCCGCGATCATCTTCGCTCCGGTCGGGGCGCTCGTGCCGACGGCGCTCGCCGCCATCGCCAAGGGCGGGACGGTGGTCTGCGCGGGAATTCACATGAGTGAGATCCCGGCCTTCCCCTACCGCCTCCTCTGGGGCGAGCGCGTCGTGCGCTCGGTGGCCAACCTGACGCGCGGCGATGGCACGGAGTTCTTGCGAGTTGCCGGGAAGATTCCCATCCAGACCACGGTGGAATCCTATTCGCTCGACGCCGCAAACGAAGCGCTGCGCGACGTACGCGAAGGACGATTGCGGGGTGCAGCGGTCCTCCGCCCTGCATCGTAGACTTGAGGCATGCGAACTCTTCCTCTGCTCCTCGCGGTCGCCCTGGCAGTCCCCTCGGCGCTCAACGCCCAGGGCCAGCTGCACGAACCCACCGTCGCCGAGCACCGCGTTCTCGATCCCGCGATCAGCGCCATTACGCGCGTGCTCGACCGTTTCGGCGACGACGACTGGGACAAGACGAGCGACAGTTTTGGCGACAATGTCCTGGTGTCGGACGATCCGGATGTACCACTCGACATCGATCAGAATTTCGAGCGCACCTACTCAGTGCGGCAGGATTCGAACCGCTGGCACGCGGTGATCGAGCCCTTGATGCAGCAGCTGCAACAGTCGATGGCGGGGAGCGACTACGCGGCGCAACGGAGGGTCGGCGGCAAGATTCGTAGTCTCAGCACCGTGACGGTGGATGTGTACATCAATCGTGCCGACTTCTCGGTCGACACGACGGTAACCGGAACCACCCGGGTGACGATCGCGGGCGCGGCGCTCGCGTACCGCGTCCCACCGGACTCGGGTGCTGAATCGCAGGGGCCGACGTATACCATCGGGTTCGGAAAGTGGCGCGGCCAGCGGTTTGCATTCGTCCACAGACCGAAGAGCGCAGCCATCGAGAATATCGTCGTACGGATCACAGGTGCGGACGATCGCATCCGCGATGTATTGGCGCACGTCGATTGGCGGATGCTCGGGAGCGTCCTCACGCCCTGAGGGGTGCCGTCATTGGGCTTCCAGTGCGGGATCCGGCGCGTGGACGACGCCGATATACGGAAGCGTGCGGTATTTGTTGTCGTAGTCGAGGCCGTACCCGACCACCCAGCGGTCTGGAATTTCGAACCCGACATAATCGAGTTGCACGGCGAGATGCTCGTGCCCGCGCTTGCGCGCCAGGACGCAGGTCCGGACCGACGCCGGCTCTCGCAGCTCGAAGGTCTTCACGAGATAGGCAAGGGTACAACCCGAGCTGACGATGTCTTCCACGAGGACGACGTGCCGAGCCTTGATGTCGACGCGAAGATCCATCGCCAGACGGACCGAGCCTGCCGGGAGGCTGCTGCGGTCGTATTCGGTAAGGGAAATGAAATCCACTGAGCACGGCACGGTCAGCCGCCGGGTGAGATCGGCGACAAACATGTAGGACCCGCGCAGGACGCCGACCATCAGCAGATCTTCGACCTCGGCGTGATCGTGCGAGATGCGGCGGGCGAGCGCGTCGACCCGATCCGCGATGGCCGCCGCGGGGATGATGACGGGCGGCTGGAACTCGCTCACACCGGAACCTGCTGACCATCCTGCGCTACCTGGCTGGTCCATTTCAGCCGGGATGCAATCAGCGCGCCGAGCGCGTTCGCCGACTGCGGCTCGCCGTGCACGAGATACGTGGTGCGTGGCGCCCGGGTGAATCCGCCGAGCCAGCGCAGCATCTCGTTCTGATCGGCGTGGGCCGAGAGGCCGTGAATCGTCTCCACGCGTGCCTGCACGGGCACATCCTCGCCGAACAGCTTCAGCGTCTTGGCGCCGTCCTGCAGCGCGCGACCACGGGTGCCGAGCGCCTGGAATCCCACCAGCAGCACGGTCGCCTTCGGGTCGGGAAGCCGGTGCGCGAGGTGATGCAGGATGCGGCCCCCGGTCGCCATCCCCGAGGCCGAGATGATGATCGCGGGCCCGCGCAGATCGTTGAGACGCTTCGACTCTTCGACGGCTTTCACGAACGTAATGTGCGACGTGTGCAGCGGTGTCTGGCCGCTGCGCAGCTCCGCCATGAATTCCTCGTCGAGGTCCTCGGGATGATGCAGGTAGATCTCGGTCACGTCAGTGGCGGAGGGACTGTCGACATATACCGGCAGCTGGGGGATG
>DASTHG010000398.1:0-3769 GCA_035718325.1 Gemmatimonadales bacterium
ATGAACTCGCGCGACGACTGGTGGCACAGGATCAGTCCGCGTGGCATCGAGCCGTGCAGCAGGCCGAGGGTGACCCCGGAGTATCCTGGATGCAGGAGACTTCCCTGGCCTTCGACGAGCACGATGTCGGAGTCCTGAGCACCCTTGAGCACGAGCTCTTCGGCGGCGCCAGCGATGAAGTCGGCGACGACGGCATCCACCGCCGTGCCCCACCCCTCGAGGAAGATCCCCGTCTGCCCAGTGGCGACGAAGCGGGCCTTGTGCCCGCCGCGGACCAGCGCGTTCCGCACTTCGAGCATCGCCGTCATCTTGCCGACGTTGCAGTCTGATCCCACGGCGTGCACGACGTAGGCATCGACTTCGCCGGCGCGGCCATCGGCGATCGGCAGGTTCGCCGGTGATTTGCGCGCGTCGAGGATGCGCACGCCGAGCCTGCGGGCGAGGGGCCCGAGCTCGGCGTCGTCCGAGATGAAGCTGTGGAGGCCGCTCCAGATTTCGACCTTGCGCTCGATCGCAAGCTTGAGCCAGGCACGCCATTCGTCGGGCAGTCTGCCGCCGGCCGGCGCGATGCCCACGATCAAGGCCGTGGCGCCGCCGCCCGCGGCGAGCCCCGCGGCGAAGTCCCCTACCACGGGAATCGCCCCGCCGAATCCGAGCACGTCCTGCACCGTCTTCCCCGCCTCCTGGCGGTCGAACACCGCGACGATGCGCTCGGGGAAGTAGCGGATACACGAGTTCGCCGTCTTCGAAGTCATCGGGCCGAATTGCCCGTCGGCGACGACGAGAAAGCGATGGTCAGCGGGTGCGGTCATGGCTGGGACGTGAGCGGGACGCGGCGCGCGCGGCTGGCGCGGAGGACGGCGGGCTGGAACTCGGCCCCCTCGCCATAGACCTCGCCGTGCAGGAGGTGGCGGACGAGAACCAGGCCGATGGCGAGGATCGGCACGGCGACGATCAGGCCGATGGGCCCGAGCAGCGTCCCCATCGCAAGCACCCCGGCGATCGTGAGCGCCGGCGGGATGAAGACGGTGCGCGCCATGATCCACGGAACGACGATGTGGCTTCCCAGGACGTGCACGACGATGCCGAGCATGAGCACGGTGAACGCCTGTAGCCAGCCTTGCTGGATCACGAACAGCGCCGGCAGGATGGTGGAGACGATCGAGCCGAAGAACGGCACCAGCGCGGCGAGTCCCGTGAACAGACCAAAGGCCAGCCAGAACGGCACGCCGAGCAGCCACAGGCCCAGCGCGGTGAAAAACGCGAAAATCGTCATCGCCACGATCTGGCCGGTGACCCAGGCTCGCAGCGTCACGGCCATGTCCATCAGAATCCGCGCGGCCCGGTCGCGGTAGCGCGGGCTCACCAGGGCGAGCAGCCCGTCGCGGTAGATGGTCGGCCGCAGGGCGAAGTACACCGCCATCACAATCACGGCCGCGCCGTCGATGAACAGCCGCCCGCCCGCTCGCAGATAGAGCACGATGGCCCCGCGCAGGTACTCGGTGATGTCGGCCAGCACCGAAGCTATGAGCCCCGATTGCTGGTCGGTAATCGCCGTCTCCCGCAGCAGCGGGTACTGCAGGCTGAGGCGTTCGAGCGCTCCCTGCAGCGAGGCGAGGGTCTGCGGCATGCCGCTGATCAAGGCGCGCGTCTGCACCACGACCGGCGGTACGAGCAGCCACCCGAGCCCCACCAGCGCAGCGACCGTCAGCACCACCGCGATGGTCAGGCCCCACCCACGAGCGAGGCGAAAGCGGCGTTCCAGCAGATCGGTGACGGAGCTCAGGAAGACGGCGAGCAGGACCGCGATGAGGACGATGAGCAGCACCGCCACCACCCGGATCGCGAGCCAGACGACCAGGGCGCCAACAAAGAGCGCCACGAACGTGGCGCTCGACAGGCGGCTCCGCGACGGCGCTTCGGTCAGGGGTTGTGCTCGTCGTCGTCGACCAGCTCGGCCTCGGTCGCGCCCTTGCCAAGTTGCTTGGTTTCGGGCGGCGAGCCTGCCCCAAGCAGGCCCATCCGTTGCTTCAAAGCCACGAGCTGCTGATCGGCATCGGCCTTCTCGAGTGAATGGAATTGCTGCATCAACGAGTCACCCGAGAGATCCTCGTTCACTTCCGCTGCCGCGATCAGCTTGCGCTCCTCGTGCTCGATCTGCTCCGTCATCCGCTCGAACGTCTCGAAGGCGCTCTTGTCCGACATCGACGACATCGTCTCCTGGATCCGCTTGTGCGCCTCCGCCCGCTTGGCCCGCGCGATCAGGATGTTCTTCTTGCGTTTCGCTTCTTCGATCTTGTCGTTGAGCTGCCGCAGCGACGCCTTGAGTTTTTCAGTCTCCTCGCGGTGCTTCACCCAGGTTTCCTGGAGCTGCACCGCGCCCTGCACGTGCTCGTTGTAGCGCAGCAGCGCCTGCTTGGCGAGATCGTCGCGGTTTTCGCGGACGGCGAGCTCGGCGCGCTTCTCCCATTCCTCCGCCAGCTTCTTCTCTTGCTCGGCCTGGGCCCCGAGCCGCTTCTCATCGGCGATGGCGGAGGCGACCTGCTGCTTTGCCTTGGCCAGCTGGGTGCGCATGTCGACGATCAGCTGATTCAGCATCTTTTCCGGATTCTCGGCACGCGAAATCAGGTCGTTGATGTTCGACCGAAGCAGCGTCGAGAGGCGGTCCCAGATCCCCATGGTGGTTCCTCGATCTCCGACTTTAGGAGCCCGCGCCGACGCGGCGTTCGCGTTGCGTCGCCAGCATCCGCTCGGTGAAATCTAAACGCTCACCCAACTCGCCCACCTGCGCGGTGAGCAGCCGCACCTGCTCTTCCAGCGCCGCCACCCGGGGCTCGTCCGCCCCATCGCCGCTGAGGCCATAACGGCGGCGCCGGCGCAACCGGATCCCTTCGGCGATCGCTTCACCGATCGGTGAATGGAAGAACCAGCGGGCCAGGACGACGAACCCGATGACGCCCACGACCAGCGCGACCAGCGGGATGATCTGGTTCACCAGGTGGTTCGGATCTATCGGTATCGACGGCGGCGGCTGCGGCACCTGCACGATCACGGGTGGCGTCGGCGCCGGCGTCTGCAGCAGCGGCATCATGGAGGTCATCTACGCCGTCCTCGACTGCGATGTTTCATCCGGAAACCGGTCGTCCCGGCGGGAGTCTTTCCCCAGTCTGCTGCTTGGCCAGGAGCCGTTCGGTAAAATCTACCCGCTCGGCCAGTTCCGCTACCTCCCGCCGCATTTCCTCAACGGTGGCGCGCAATTCCTCGGAATCCCCCATCTCGCCTTCGTGCTTCGTCCGTTGTCGCAAACGCTCGGCGTACGCCTTGCCCATCGGCGACAACGAGATCATCCAGGCAAAAAACCCGCCGACGGCGACGATCGGAATGAAGACGGCGATCACCCCTGGATCCATCGCTCAGCTCCCTCTCGGTTCGACCCGGGCGGCATCGCCCTTGGCCAAGAGGCGCTCGGTGAAATCGACGCGCTCGGCCAGCTCGGCCAGCTCCTGGCGCATCGCGCGCACCTCGTCGACCAGGTCTGCACTGGCGTCCGGCGCGATCTCGGGCTGGTGACGGATGCGGTCGGCCAGCGCACCGACCAGCGGACGCAGCAGAACGGCGCCGACCCCGATCATGGCGAACACGATGAAGAACCGCTGGTCCATTGGCTACCCGCCCTGCCCGACGCGCGGCAGATCGCGCTGCTTTGCAAGCAGTCGTTCGGCGAAGTCGAGACGTTCCGCCAGCTGATCGACATCCTCGCGCAACTGAT
>DASTHG010000399.1:0-9342 GCA_035718325.1 Gemmatimonadales bacterium
GCTCCGCTTCGTCACCAGAACGCTCGCCCGGGAGACGCACGCGACGTACGACGCGACGCGCGCCGAGCTCGTCGCCGGGCTGCTGCCCGGTGTCACCGTGGTACCGGCAATGGTCGTCGCGCTCGGCATGGCGCAGGAGCGAGGCTGCGCCTACGTCTACGCGGGTGCATAGATGGAGGTGCAGATCTTCGGGACGCACAAGAGCCCAGATACGCGGGCGGCCCTGCGCTTCTTCGCCGAACGGCGCATTCGCACGCACTTCGTCGACCTGAACGAAAAGGCCGCAAGCCCGCGCGAGCTGGAGCGGTTCGCCCGGAAATTCGGCGTGCAGACGCTGATCGACCGTGCCTCGAAGCGGTTTGCGGCGCTGGGCCTTGCCACCGCCCAGCTCACCGATACCCGCTGGCTCGAGAAGCTCGAGCTCGAGCCCCTGCTGCTACGCCAGCCGTTGGTGCGGTATCAGAACGAGCTGACGATCGGCGCCGCTCCCGACGTCTGGAAAGCGTGGGTGACTCGAGCCCCCGGTTAACGCCTGCGGGGCGCCGGCGTCACAGGGGACCGTATGCGATTTCTCCCTGCGCTCATCATTTCTACCGTTCTCGCCGCTCCGGCCGTGCACGCCCAGCGGCCACCGCTTACGCCGCACGACTCCGCCCTCCACGCCCTGAATCGTCTCGCCTACGGTCCACGCCCCGGGGAGATCGATCGTGTCGCGGCACTCGGCGTAATGCGCTGGATCGACGACCAGCTGCACCCCGATCGTATTCCCGACCCCGACGTCGAGCGGCGCGAGAGCGGCTTCCCCATTCTCGCTGAAGATCCAGCGTCGCTCGCGCGGGCGATCGTCACCGTGCGACAGCAGCGCATCGCACGCCAGGAGGGCACGGACAGCGGCGGACTTGGGCGACGGCGACCGCTGGCGGTCGACTCGCAAGCCGCGCTGCGCGTACGACAGACGATGGGCCAGCTGCAGCAACTGGCCGTGATGCGTGCCGTCCGCTCCGAGCGCCAGTTGCAGGAGGTGATGGTCGACTTCTGGACCAACCACTTCAACGTCTTCTTCGGCAAGGGCGCCGACCGCGCGTTCACACCGTCCTACGTCGAGCACACGATCCGACCCCATGCCCTGGGACACTTCCAGGACCTGCTGCTCGCGACGGCGAAGAGCCCGGCGATGCTCTTCTATCTCGACAACTGGCAGAGTGTCGCCCCGGGCGCCGAGCCCCCCGCACTCGCGCGCATGGCCCGCATCGACGACGTGCGGCGCGAGCAGATGCTGGCGCGACTGCCGCAGGGCCTCAACGAGAACTACGCTCGCGAGCTGATGGAGCTGCATACGCTGGGGGTGGACGGTGGGTATACGCAGCAGGATGTGATCGCGGTGGCGCGAATTTTCACGGGCTGGAGCATCGAGCGTCCGCAGCAGGGCGGCGGGTTCCGGTTCAATGACTGGGCGCACGACTACGGCGAGAAAACGGTCCGGGGGGTGGACTTCCCCGCGGGACACGGCATGGATGAAGGAGTGCGACTGCTGAAGCTGCTCGCCCAGGATCCCGCCACGATGCATCACGTGAGCCGCCAGTTGTGCGCGCGGTTCGTGAGCGACGATCCGCCCGACGGCTGCGTCGACGCCGCGGTAGCCGCGTGGACCCGATCGGAAGGCGATATCGGCGAGGTGCTCCGAGCGATCTTTCAGTCCCCGGAGTTCTGGTCCGCCCAGGCGGTGCGCGCCAAGGTCAAGACGCCGCTCGAGTTCATGGTGAGCGCCGTTCGCGCCACGGGGGGCGATCCCGACACGACGCCACGCTTGGCACAGGTGATCGGGCGGCTCGGCGAGCCGCTCTATGCTCAGCCTTCGCCGGCGGGCTATCCCGAATCACAACTGGATTGGGTCAACTCCGGTGCGCTGCTGCTGCGCATGAACATGGCGGTCGCGTTGGCCGCCGGACGCCTCCCCGGCGTCACCATCGCCCTCGACAGCCTCGTCCCCACGACCGACGATGGCAACGCGCTGATCGAGACGGTGGACGTCCGGCTGCTGGGCGGCATCCTCACGATCCACAGCCGCGATGTGTTGCGCCGCGAGGTCACCGAAATGCGGGATCCTGTCGCGGCGCGGGCGCTGGCGATCGGTTTGGCATTGGGGGGGCCGGAGTTTCAGAAGCAGTGACGGTAGGAGACGGTAGAGGACGGTAGAGGACGGTAGGGGAGGAGCTCAATGTCTATATCGCGACGCGTGTTCGTAAAATCCGGCGGCTTGACGCTCTTCAGTTTGGGGATGGAACCGCTCTTTCTCGCGCGAGCTGCGTACAACCCCTGCCGTGTCCTACCGTCCCCTACCGCCCCCGACCAGCCGGTTCTCGTCTGTCTTTTCATGCGCGGCGCCGTGGACGGCCTCAACGTGATCGTGCCGCACGGCGATCCTTTCTACTACAAGGAGCGCCCCCGCATCGCCGTGCCGGCCGCCGACGTCGTGGATCTGGACGGTCATTTCGGCTTGCACCCCGCACTCGCCGCCCTGAAACCGTTCTGGGACAACAAGAGCCTCGCCGCGGTGCATGCCGTCGGCTCCCCCGACTCGACGCGCAGCCATTTCGACGCTCAGGACTACATGGAGACGGGGACGCCGGGGTCGAAGGCGACTCCCGACGGCTGGCTCAACCGCTACTGCCAGCACGACGCCGAGCACGCCAACACCCCGTTCCGCGCGGTGGCATTTGGGCCGGAGCTGCCGCGTATTCTCGCCGGATCCGCGCCGGCATTGGCGATCGACGATCTCCAGGCATTCGGGCTGCGGGTGCCGCAGCCAGCCGCGCGCGACAAGCTGACGCGAGCCTTCGAGGCACTCTACCAGGGCGCCGAGACGGGGCTGCTCGCGACGAGCGGACGTGAGAGCTTCGAGGCGGTGCAGCGGCTGCAGCAGGCGAACCCGCTGCAATACCGGCCGGACCACGGCGCCGAGTACCCGCGCGGCCGCATCGGGCACGCACTGCTGCAGATCGCCCAGCTCATCAAGTCCAATCTCGGTCTGCGTGTGGCGTTTCTCGACGCCACCGGCTGGGACACGCACGTCAATCAGGGATCGAGTGAAGGGCAGCTCGCGGCCCGGCTGCAGGAGCTGGGCGGCGCGCTCGCCGCGTTCGCGACCGACCTGGGCGAGCGGATGCGCAGCGTCGTGGTGCTCACGATGTCGGAATTCGGCCGCACCGTGCGCGAGAACGGCAACAGCGGCACCGATCACGGCCACGCCACGGCGATGCTGGCCCTCGGCGGCCCCGTCCGTGGCGGCCTGGTGCTGGGGAAGTGGCCCACCCTCGACCCCGCCACACGATATGAGGGACGGGACCTCCCGGTCACGACGGACTTCCGCGATCTGTTCGGAGAGATACTGGCCCGGCACCTGGGAGCGACTGACTTGGCTCCGGTGTTTCCTGGATATGCGGTTGGGGCGGAGAATTACCCGGGAGTGATGAGGACGTAGAAACGTCGAGAAAAGGCGTCGAAAGGAGCGTCGAGAAGGCACATATTCACTCGACTCTCTCCTCGACGCGTTTTCTTGACGTATTCTTGTCCTGATGCCTGACCTGCCTCTCGTGCTGGTGGCCGCAGCCCGCGAATCCAAGACGGTTTCGGAATTCTGGGACCGCGCCGCCTCCGTGCTGCGCGATGCCGCGGGCGCCGCCCACGTGGTGCTGCGCTACGAGGGGCAGCGCCAGCGCGGCACCGTGAAAACCGACGGCCAGCCGACCGCCGCTCCCCATCTCGTCGCCTGGAGCGACGCCGAGCGGCGTGTCGAGGCGGAGCTGCACGCCTTCCCTGTCGGAAAACCGGACGACGAGCTGGTGGCGGCGCTCGAGCTGACCGGGCAGCTCGCCTTGATGGTCGGGCAGCGCGCCGCGCTGGAGCACGACCAGCGTCTCGGTAATTTCGTGATCGAGCTGTCCCGTTGGCTGCTCGCCGCTCCCGAGCGCGATCTGATGTTGCGCTACACCCTGCAAAGTGTGATGCGCTTGTATGATGCCGAGGGGGCCTATGCGGCGCTGCGCGAGCCGGGGGACGACCACCTGCGCATCATCGTGGCGTTGGGGCGGTCGGCGGAGCTCGACGGCATGCGCATCCCGCTCGACCAGAGTACGACGGGGCGCGTCGTAAGAAGCGGCGAAGCCTTGATTACCGACAACGTGCGCGAGGAGCCGGACATCTATCTGCCGCCGTCAGCGTTGTCGGCGGCGCACGCCCGGGCAGCGTTGATCGTGCCGTTGCAGTCGGCAACCGGGGTGCTCGGCGCGATCGGCCTGGTGCGGTTCCGGCGCGGCGGGGCGGACGCTCAGCCGCCGCCGGCGTTCACGCTCGCAGACCTGCACTTCTTCATGGGTGTCGCTGCGCACGTCGCGGGCGGGCTCGAGCTGAGCAACGTCGTCCACACGACGCGCGCCATGGCCGACCGGGCAGTGGCCATGGTCAATGCGAGCCCGCTGCCGTTGCTGCTGGTGGACGGCGACGGTCGCCTGCACCTCGTCAACGAGGCGGGCCGTCGCGTACTGGCGCTGCGGGACCACACGGCAGCCGTCGGCACGCGGCTCGCCGATCTGGGCATCACGTTGGCCGAAGGTTCGCTCGCCGAGGCGCTGGCCACGGCGCGCAGCGACGGACCTTGGCACGGCCGGGTCCTCGTCACCCTGGCGTCGGGCGACCGCCGCATCTGTGATTGCACGGTGACCGATCTCGAGGGGCTCGGCTCCCGCGATCTGCTCGTCGCGCTGTACGACCGCACCGAGGAGCTCCGCGCGCAGCATGAGATGGTCGCGCGCGAGAAGCTCGCGACGGTCGGCGAAATCGCGAGCGGAGTGGCGCACGAGGTGAACAACCCCCTCGCCACGATTCGCATGGAAGCGGAACTGCTGAGCGGCGACGCGAACCCGGACACGGGAGTAGCCGCGCGCACGATCATTCGGGAGGTGGACCGCGCCGCGAGCATCATCCGCAGTCTCATGCAGCTGGTGCGCCGCACCGACATGACCCCGATTCCGGTCCAGCTCAATCACATCGTGCTGGACCTGATCGAGATTCGCCGCACCGTACTGCGCTCCGAGAACGTCACGGTCCAGACCGATCTCGACGAGGCGGCGCCACCGGTGCTGGGGCTGGGCCAGGAGCTGATGCAGGTCATTCTGCACCTCGTCAACAACGCCGAACACGCGGTGCGCGACCACCCACCCGGCACCATCCGGATCACCACGCTGGCGCGGGACGGGTGGGTGCGCCTCCTGGTGGAAGATTCGGGAAAGGGAGTGCGACCCGATATCCGCGACAGGATTTTCGAGCCGTTTTTTTCTACGAAGAGTCCGGATGAAGGCGCAGGACTCGGGTTGACCGTCTGTCAACGCGTCGTCAGTGGGTTAGGCGGCCGGATTCGAGTGGAAGACTCCGGGCTCGGGGGAGCGCGGTTTGTGGTAGAAATACCGGCTGCTCCCCTGAGGGGCGTGGAGGAGCTGGATATCAGGTAAGAATGAGCCTGCGGTACAGCAACAGCACCACCAAGCCGTAGACCCCAATGGCGGCGAGCAGCAATCCAAAGGGCCGATCACTGCCGAATTTGTACACGCCTGCGGCGACATACGCGAGACTCGCGACGAATCCCAACGCCAGGACTTCCTTGCGGCCCATCAGGATGCCGAAGACGTACCCCCAGCTGAATCCCCCGAGCGCGAGGAGCGGTACGCCCAAACGCAGGATGTGGCCCGGATCGATGAGGTTGAGCCCGCCCGCGAACATGCAGAACAGACCCAGCACCGTGTAGCTGGCGAGGTGCAGCGCGAGCGGCAGGGGGACCGTGTGCATCACGGCACTGCGAGGTGACGTCGTCATATGGTAAAATTAACAGCCGGCGCCCACCCATGCGAGTCACGCGCACCTACCTCGAGCTGCACAGCCCCGGTCAGTTTCGACCGGCATTCGGCGCGTTTCCCGACGTCTTGGTGACTCACGTTCCCGCGCCTGCCCCGGAGCTGTACCGGCAGTGTTACCGCACCGTGGGTGAGGCGTATCACTGGCGCGACCGCTGGGACTGGACGGACGACGAGATCCGTGCCCACCTCGCCGACCCCGCCATCACGTTTTTCCTCGCGCGACACGGGGAGGCCCTCGCCGGGTATTACGAGCTGCGCCGGGTGCCGGATGATGATTCCGTCGAGGTCGCCTACTTCGGTGTCGCGCCAGCGGAGGTCGGCCGCGGATTGGGAAAGCATCTGTTGTCGTGCGCCGTGCGCGATGCCTGGGCGCTCGGTCCCGCGCGCGTGTGGCTGCACACGTGTACGCTCGATCACGCCAACGCGTTGCCGAATTATCTGGCGCGCGGCTTCGTCCCTTATAAGCGCGAGGAGTACGAGGTAGATTTGGTCACATGAACTTCTCGTTCCAGCTTTCCAGGCGTGCGAAATGGATCATCGCGGGAGTCGTGGCTGTCCCCGTCCTCGTGTTCGCGATCTATACGTGGTCGGCCCTGACGTTCACGTACTCGAGCGGAGAACGGGCAGGCTACGTTCAAAAGTTTTCCAGAAAGGGCTGGCTCTGTAAGACGTGGGAGGGCGAGCTGGCGATGGTGTCGATGCCCGGCACCATGTCCGAGAAATTCCTGTTCACGGTCCGCGATGACAAGGTCGCCGACTACATCAACAATTCGCTTGGCAAGCGCGTGGCCCTGAGCTACCAGCAGCACGTCGGGATCCCCACCAGCTGCTTCGGCGACACCCAGTACTTCGTTACCGCCGTGAAGGTCGTCTCCCAGTGACCACCGCCAACAGCTTCAACGCGCGCGCCACCCTGGCGGTGGGCGCCCGGCGTTTCGAGATCTTCCGTCTCGATGCACTCGAGCGGCGCGGCCTCGCCGTCGCCGGCCTCCCCTACTCGCTCAAGATCCTGCTCGAGAACCTGCTGCGCCTGGAGGACGGCCGCACCGTCACCGCGACCGACGTCGAGAAGCTGGCGCGCTGGGCCCCGGGGCGGGTGCCCGACAGCGAGATCGCCTTCATGCCGGCGCGCGTTCTGATGCAGGACTTTACCGGCGTCCCGGCCGTCGTCGACCTCGCAGCAATGCGTGACGCCATGGCGCAGATGGGCGGCGACCCCAAACGCGTCAACCCGCTGCTCCCCGCCGAGCTCGTGATCGATCATTCGGTGATCGTGGACGAGTTCGGCACCAAGACGGCGTTTCAGACCAATGCCGAGCTCGAGTTCCGCCGCAACCGCGAGCGCTACGCCTTGCTGCGCTGGGCGCAGCAAACTTTCGAGGGGTTCCGCGTCGTCCCCCCCGACACGGGGATCGTGCACCAGGTGAACCTCGAGTACCTGGCACGCGTCGTCTTCACTTCCGAAGGAAAGACTCCGCAGGCGTATCCCGACACACTCGTCGGCACCGATTCTCATACCACCATGGTGAACGGGCTCGGCGTTCTCGGCTGGGGGGTCGGCGGCATCGAAGCCGAAGCGGCCATGCTCGGCCAGCCGGTGTCGATGCTGATCCCGGAGGTCGTGGGCTTCCGGCTGACAGGGAAGCTGGCCGAGGGGGCCACCGCCACCGACCTCGTCCTCACCGTCACCGAGATGCTGCGCAAGAAGGGCGTCGTCGGAAAATTCGTCGAGTTCTTCGGTCCCGGGATCGCCACGCTCCCCTTAGCCGACCGGGCGACAATCGGCAACATGGCGCCTGAATACGGAGCGACGTGCGGCATCTTCCCCGTGGACGCAGAGACGTTGCGCTACCTCGAGTTCACGGGACGACCCAAAGAGCAGGTCGCGTTGGTCGAAGCGTACTGCAAGGAGCAGGGACTGTTTCACACGGCGCAGTCCCCCGAGCCGGCCTACTCGAACACCTTGAGCCTCGACCTCGGCACCGTCGAGCCCAGTCTTGCGGGACCGCGGCGCCCGCAGGACCGCGTCTCCCTCGCCCATGTCCGCGACAACTTCCTCGCGGCGTTGCCCACGTTGATCAAACCCACGTCGCCCATCGCCGCTCCGGTGGGTCGCTGGGAAAGTGAAGGCGGCGGGACCGCCGTCGCGGCGGCGCCGGCGCGACCGACGCATGTGAGCCTCAAGATCAACGGCGAGGATTGCCAGCTGCGACACGGATCCGTCGTGATTGCGGCGATCACGAGCTGTACCAATACCTCGAATCCTTCGGTGATGATCGCCGCGGGACTGCTCGCAAAAAAAGCGGTGGAGAAGGGCCTGCGCACCGCGCCGTGCGTCAAGACCAGTCTCGCTCCCGGGTCGAAGGTCGTGACCGACTACCTCGATCAGGCGGGTCTGACTCCCTACCTCGAGCAGCTGCGCTTCAATCTGGTTGGGTACGGCTGCACGACCTGCATCGGCAACTCCGGCCCGCTCCCCGAGGAGGTGTCGGCGGCCGTCGCCGAGGGCGAGCTGGTGGTGTGCTCCGTGCTTTCAGGGAATCGCAACTTCGAGGGGCGTATCCAGCAGGAGGTGCGCGCGAACTACCTCGCGTCCCCGCCGCTCGTCGTCGCCTACGCGATCGCCGGCACCGTCGATATCGATCTCCAGAAGGACCCCATCGGCACGGGACAGGACGGCAGGCCGGTCTACCTGCGGGACGTCTGGCCGAGCGAGAAAGAAGTGGACGCCCTGATCGCGAGCTCGATCAAGTCGGCGATGTTTCACAAGTCATATGGTGGAGTGTTCACGGGAGACGAGCGGTGGCGCGGACTTCCCGTCCCCGCGGGCGACCGCTTCGCGTGGGAGACGGATTCGACCTACATCCGGCGGGCGCCCTACTTCGACGGGATGCCGCGCACGCCGGCGCCCGTGCAAGACATCACCGGCGCCCGGGTGTTGTGTATGCTCGGCGATTCGATCACCACCGATCACATTTCGCCCGCCGGGTCGATCAAGAAGACCAGCCCAGCCGGCCAGTACCTCGTGTCGCATGGCGTCCAGCCGCTCGACTTCAATTCCTACGGCGCGCGCCGCGGCAACCACGAGGTGATGGTGCGTGGGACGTTCGCCAACGTGCGACTCAAGAACCTCCTCGCTCCCGGCACCGAAGGACCGGTGACGCGGCATCTCCCCGATGGGCAGGAGATGACGATCTACGACGCGTCGGTACGGTACCAGGCCGAAGGAACGCCGCTCATAGTGCTCGCAGGCAAGGAATACGGCTCTGGCTCCTCACGCGATTGGGCGGCGAAGGGTCCTCGCCTGCTCGGCGTCCGCGCTGTGATCGCACAGAGCTACGAACGGATCCATCGCTCGAACCTCGTAGGGATGGGAATCCTGCCGCTCCAGTTCGCGGCGGACCAGAGTGCCGCAACGCTGAACCTGAGCGGC
>DASTHG010000400.1:0-3309 GCA_035718325.1 Gemmatimonadales bacterium
CGGTCCGAGGTCAGCGGCAGCCGCTGCAGCAGGTCGCGCCGTACCAGCTTGTAGCACGTCTCCATGTCGGTGAGGTTCAGGTTCGTGAACATGTTGGAGACGATCGTAAGCAGCCGATTGCCCACCGAGTGCCAGAAGAACAGGACGCGATGTGGTCCGCCCTGAAAGCGCGAGCCGTACACGGCGTCGGCCTTGCCTTCGCGGATCGGCGCGAGCAGCCGCGGCAGGTCCGTCGGGTCGTATTCGAGATCGGCGTCCTGCACCACGACGACGTCGCCCGTCGCCGCGGCGATCCCCGAGCGCAACGCCGCGCCCTTGCCGCGGTTCTCCGGATGGTGGATGACGCGTTGCACTGCGCCCTGAGACGCCAGGCGGTCGAGCACCGCCCCCGTCCCATCCTGCGAGGCGTCGTTCACAGCGATCACTTCGAGGCGCAGCGGCAGCTCGTGCAGTCGGCCCACGATCTGCTCCACCGTGGCCGCCTCATTGTAGGCGGGCACGATCACCGAGAGCGTGAGGTCATTCATGCCGGACGCTCACCCACCGCGATCAGCGACTGACCCAGCCGCCAGGGAAGGAAGCGCTCGAGGCGGAACAGCGGCACCAGCGCGTCATACCAGCGGAGTGACCCGGTCGGAATCAACTCGCGTTTGAGCACCCGCCCGGTGAACCACCATCCCGGGATCCCAGCCATGTTGAAGTATTCGAGGTGCCGCATGCGCAAGCCGGCCGTGGCGTATTTCTGGCGCAACTCCGGGGGCGTGTAGCGGCGGAAGTGTCCCAGGGCCCGGTCGAGGGTGCCGTAGATCGCGGGGAGCGACGGGACGACCAGTACGAGGCGGCCCCCCGGCTGGAGCAACTGAAACATCGTGGCGAGCGACGGCTCGTCGTCGCGCACGTGCTCCAGCACGTTGAGGCAGATGATGGTGTCGAGCCGTTCGGCCTGGAGATCCCCGTTGGTGGCGGGCAGGCGCAGCGCCACGATGCGCACCTGCGGCTGTCCGGCAAACCGCGTCCGCAGCCGGTCCAGATAGCCCGCGTTGGTATCGGACAGTACCAGGCGCTCACGGTCGGTCAGGAATGCCGACATCGTCCCGACGCCCGCCCCAATCTCGAGCACGCGGCGCCCGACCCACGGCAGGACCCGCTCGATGAGCCAGGCGTTGTAGCGGGGAGCGGCGGCAGCCAGGCGCTCGAGCGTTTCGATCCCGACGGGATCGTCTTCAGTCCGCGACTGGGGCATCGCCCTCGTAGCGGCTCAGCTTGCGGTACAACGTGGAGGGATCGATGCCGAGCACCTCGGCGGCGCGGCTCTTGTTCCCGCCCTCCGACTGCAGCACCCACGTAATGTAGGCGCGTTCGATCGTCTCGAGGGTGGGATTGGGGTGCTGATGCTCGGCCACCAGCGGCTCGGCGCGCCGCTCCGTGAGCTTGGCCGGCATCGCCGACAGCGGGATGATGTCCGCCTTGGTCAGCACGACGGCGCGCTCCAGGGCGTTCTCCAGCTCGCGCACGTTGCCCGGCCATTCGTAGACCTTCACGGCGTCCATCGCCTCGGGAGCGAGTCGCTTCGGGGTTGACCCCTGTTCCTTGGCGATCCGCTCGAGAAACGCGCTGACGAAGACTTCGATGTCGTCGCGCCGCTCGCGCAGCGGCGGCAAATGGAGGGCGATCACGTTGAGCCGATAATAGAGGTCCGTCCGGAACCGCCCCCGCTTGATATCGTCTTCCAGATCGCGGTTCGTGGCCGCGACGACGCGCACGTCCACCGGGATCGCCTCGGTACCGCCGACGGGAATCGCCTCGCGCTCCTGCAGCACCCGCAACAGCTTCACCTGGGTCGCGGGCGCCATCTCGCCGATCTCGTCGAGGAAGAACGTCCCACCCCGCGCCGCCGCGAACAGTCCCTGCTTGTCGCGCACCGCGCCGGTGAACGACCCCTTGACGTGGCCGAACAGCTCTGACTCGAGCAGGCTCTCGGGCAACGCGCCGCAGTTGAGCGACAGAAACGGCCCCTCGCTGCGCGACGAGATCTCATGGATATAGCGGGCGATCACTTCCTTCCCCGTCCCGGACTCCCCCTGGATCAATACCGTGCTCTCGGTCGGGGCGACCTGCTCCGCCAGCTTCAGCACATCGGCGAAGCTGCGTGCCTTGCCCAGCGGCTTGTCGAAGCGCGAGCGCTCGCGGCGGCGGATCTCCTGCTTCAGCTGCTTGTTCTCGGTGCGCAGCCGCCGGTGCTCCGCCGCGCGGCGGCAGATCGCGATCAGGTCGTCGTTGGAGAACGGCTTTTGGATGTAGTAGAACGCGCCCTCGTTCACGGCCTGGATGGCGCTCTGCAGCGATGCCTGGGCCGTCATCAAAATCACCGGGGTCTCGGGATCCTGCTGGCGCACGGCGGTGAGGATGTCGATCCCCGTCACCTGCGGCATACGCACGTCGGTCAGCACGATGTCGGGAGTTGTGGCCTTGAGCTGCTCCAGCCCCGCCTTGCCGCCCTGCGCCGTGTGGACGTCGAATCCCTGGTTCTTGAGCAGGATGCGCAGCGTATCGAGAATGGCGGATTCGTCGTCGATGATCAGCAGCGACGGGATGGCAGCGGTCGTCATGCGGCTTCTTCCTTCCGGCGGGCCGCCGGGAAAAACACGGTAAACGTCGTTCCCTGCCCCGCGACCGAGTCGACTAGTACCATGCCGCGGTGCGCGGCCACGGCGCGCTGCACGATCGCCAGGCCCAGCCCGGTGCCGCCGGGCCGCCCGGTGACGAACGGCTCGAACAACCGCTCGCGGACCGTGTCGGGAATCCCCGGTCCGTTGTCGCTCACGCGCAGCGTGACGGGGTTCTCGATCGTGATCCCGGCGGGGACATCCTCCGGCGGGAGGCGGCCGGCGTGTACCGCCACGTGCGCCCCGGGGCCTTTGGCTTGCACGGCGTTGAGCACCAGGTTGGACACGACGCGGTGCAGCAGATCCTCGTCGCCCTCCATGAGCGTCGGGCCGCCACCGATCTCGATCAGCGCCTCGGCCGGGCAGTCGGGATGCTGGCGCACCAGCCGGACCGCCGCCGTCGCCACCGTACGCAGGTCGACGGTGCGGTATTCAGTGACCCGCACGCGCGAAAAGTCGAGGAACTCCGACAACAGGCGGCTCAAGCGGTCGCTCTCACGAACGATCAGGCCGGCGAGGAATTTCTCGTCGGGATTGGTACGGGTGGAGCGGGCCAGCTGCTCGACCGATGACCGGATCGAGGCCAGCGGATTCTTGATCTCGTGCGCCAGACTCGCCGACAGCTCGGCGACCGCCTCCAGGC
>DASTHG010000401.1:0-19389 GCA_035718325.1 Gemmatimonadales bacterium
GGGATCGGCTCGGCGTTCCACGAGGAGCCGCAAGTCCCGAACTTCGGGAAGCCGAAGCGCGGCGCGCGGCTGGTTCCCGGGATGACGATTGCGATCGAGCCGATGGTGAACGTGGGCGGCGCCGAGATCCGCACGCTGTCGGACAAGTGGACCGTCGTCACGGTGGATGGATCATTGTCGGCCCACTTCGAGCACACAGTGGCAATAGCAGAAAACGGGGAGCAGCCACGGATACTGACTAAGTAGATGCACTACTAGACGCACAGACGCACAGGGGTGAACAGGAATAGTTGTCAGTTAGGCAGTGCCTAACTGGCTTTTTTATTCTCTGTTCACCCCTGTGCGTCTACACGTCTAGTAGTGAGTTTCTCAGCTTCCTGCAGTAGCCCAGCGCCTGCTTTCTGGTCTGTCATCGACGCCACGTTGACTCGCACATTCTCCACCGCTCCAATGACCGCCGTGTGCGCGAGCTCCTCGGCCACTCTAGCGTCGGAGCGCGCGTTCTTGTTGCCGATCGCGCCGATCTCCCGAGCCAGCTCACCGAGCCGGGCGGAGCGCCGTGCCACGTCGAGCGGCGTGACGGCGGCGCCGAGCAGGGCGGCGTCGATGGCGGCGCCGCGCGACGGATCGTCCTTGGGCACCTTGTAGGCGGCACTGACGCGGGCGTAGGCCGCCGCGTCATCGTCCACGAGCCTGCGCAGCTCGCCCCGCAGGACGTCCGCCTCACCGAGAATGGCGCGCGCTCGCTCCTCCACCGCCGCATAGGCTTTCCGGCCGATCGTGAGGCGGGCTACCATCGCCACCAAAGCGCCGGCGAGCGCGCCCGCCAGCGCGGCGGCGCTGCCGCCTCCGGGCACCGGATTCGGCCCGGCGAGCTCTTCGAGCCAGCCGTCGAGGGTGGGGCCCTCGGCGGCGCGGATCTTCGCCTCGAGGAGATGGTCGGCGGCGTCGGGGAGTTGCAGGAATTGCGCTCCCGCGCCGAGGATGCCGCGCTCTGGAACCAGGCCGACGATCTCGCTGCGCTCGATCGCGATGCCGCGCGCGGCAGCGAGATCCCGGACCGCGGTGAACGCGGCCGCGGGAGACGTCAGGTCGATGTCGAGGAGGTTCATCGACACCTGCGCCCGTCCGCCGACGTCGAAGCCGCTCGCCTGGACGGCGGGGAGTCCGCCGCTCGACGTGCGGATCTGCTTGGCGATCTCCTTGGCGATCGCGACGTCGGGGGATGCGAGATAGATGTTGTAGGCGACCAGAAACGCCCGCGCGCCGATGGCGGTGGCGCCGGCCGTGGGATGGATGCGGCGCGGGCCGAAATCGGGATCCGCCGCCGCATCGCTGCCGATGCGTTCGCGCAGCCCCTCGAACTCACCCTTGCGCACGTCGGGGAGGCGTTCCCGCTCGGGCCGTGCGGCGGCGCGCGCGTAGAGATACACGGGGATCTCGAGCTCCCGCCCCACCCGCTCGGCGAGCTGGCGCGCCAGGGCGACGCAGGCGTCCATCGTCACGTCGCGTACCGGGATGAAGGGAACGACGTCGGTCGCGCCCATCCGGGGGTGTTCGCCGGCATGGTGCGTCAGGTCGATACGCTCGCGCGCCACCGCCACCGCGCGGAAGGCCGCTTCCACGGCGTGGTCTGGCGGCGCGACCAGTGTGAACACCGAGCGGTGGTGCGCCGCATCCGACTGGACGTCGAGCAGTCGTACGCCAGGGACGCTGGTAAGCGCGGCGCGCAGTGCGTCGATCGTCTGCTGGTTTCGGCCTTCCGAAAAATTGGGAACGCACTCGACGAGCGGCGACGCCATCGGTTCCTCGGGCAAGAAAGACGTTTAGTGGTGCTGAACGCGGTACCGCAGCTGCACCAGGCCATCTTCGAAGCGTTCGCTGGACAGCAACTCCAGCGGCAAATGACGGTGACGGCGCGCGATCAGGGGAATGCCGTCCCCGATGAACACCGGGGCCAGGCTGATGACAAACTCGTCGATGGCGTGCGCATCCAGAAAAGAGGCGATGAGGTCGCCGCCGCCCATCAACCAGATATTCTTGCCGGGCTGCGCGCGCAGACGGCTCACGAACACGCCGATGGCTTCGCTCACGAACTCCACGCCTGACGGGGCGGCGGCGGGCGGCGCATGACGCGAGAAGACGATGGTCCGATCGTTCACGCCGAACTTCGCTCCCAGGCGCAGGCTGGCCTCGTAGGTCTTGCGGCCCAGGAGTTTCGTGTCGATCGATTTCATGAAGGCGTTCATGCCATAGAACCCCGGGGGAGCAGGGCGTGAGGTCAGCCAGTCGAGGTCCCCGTCGGGACGCGCGATGTACCCGTCCGCGCTGCTACCGATGTGGACGATGACCTTCCGGGCGGCCTCAGGCATTCCTGAGGAGGTCGATCAGCCAACGATGCAGCTGCCCGTTGCCGGCCACCACTGAGCCGTCGCGCAGCATGTCGTCGCCGCCGGTCACCGTCGTGACCACGCCACCTGCCTCGCGCACCAGCATGATCCCCGCCGCGATGTCCCACGGGGCGAGCGTCAGCTCCCAGAACGCGTCGAAGCGTCCCGCCGCGACGTCGGCGAGGTCGAGTGCGGCGGCCCCGGCGCGCCGGATGCCGCTCGTCGTACGGCACACCGCCGCGAACTGTCGCAGGTACTCGTCCAGCCGGTCCAGCTCCTTGAACGGAAACCCCGTCCCCACGAGCGCGCGCGTCGGGTCGGTGAGCGCTGAGATCGTCAGCCGCTGCCCACCGGACCAGGCGCCGAGACCGCGCGCCGCGCGATAGGACACATCGCGCGTGACGTCGTGCACGACGCCCACGCTGAGCACGCCATCCACCAGCGCTCCGATGGAGATCGCGTACTGTGGGTAGCCGTGCAGAAAATTCGTCGTGCCGTCGAGCGGATCGACGAGCCACACGATCTCGCCGCGATACTCCGCGTTGGGCGACAGCTCCTCGCCGACGACGATCGAGCCGGGCACCATTCCGGTGAGCGTTTCCGCGATCAGCTCTTCCGATTCGCGGTCGACCTGGGTAGCGAAGTCGTGCCGCGATTTTTCGGTCCAGCGATCGACGACCGGCGCTCGCGCGGCCCGCACCAGATTCGCCGCGCGCTCCGCTGCCCGTTCTGCGATGTCCACTAAGTCCTTGAGTGCTCGCACCTTGCGACGGTTCCCCCCAGCCTCTTAGGTTGTGACCCCATGGCGCGCGTGTTCAGCGGCATCCAGCCCTCCGGTGAGCTGCATATCGGCAATTACCTCGGCGCCGTCAAGAACTGGGTGCGGCTGCAGCATCAGCACGAATCGCTGATCTGCATCGTCGATCTGCACGCGATCACGCAAGCCTATGAGCCCCGGGAGCTGGCCCAGCGTACCCTCGACATGGCGGTGGGTCTCCTCGCCGCCGGCATCGACCCGGCCAAGACGATTCTCTTCGTGCAGTCCCACGTGCCGGAGCATCCCGAGCTGAGCTGGATCCTCACCACCGTGACACCGCTCGGCGAGCTGGAGCGCCAGACCCAGTACAAGGATAAGGCCCAGCGCCACGAAAGCGTGCCGGCGGGGATCCTGAGCTACCCGATTCTCCAATCCGCCGACGTGCTGCTCTACCTCGCCACCCTGGTGCCGGTGGGTGAAGACCAGCTGCAGCATCTCGAGCTGATGCGCGAGATCGCGCGACGCTGGAATCACCGCTTCGGCGACTTTTTCCCGGAACCCGAAGCGCAGCTCACCGCGACCAAGCGCGTGCTCGGCCTCGATGGCCGCGCCAAGATGTCCAAGAGCCTCGGCAACACGATCGGTCTGCTCGAATCACCCGAGTCGATCTGGGAGAAGTTGCGTCCCGCCGCGACCGACCCCGCGCGCAAGACGCGCAAGGATCCGGGGAACCCGGACATCTGCAACATCTTCACGATCCATCAGGGGTTTTCGCCGCCCGCGGTGCAGGCAGACGTCGCGCAGAAGTGCCGCACCGCAGGCTGGGGCTGTCTCGACTGCAAGCGTGTCCTCGCAGACCACATCATAGCCGAGCTCACGCCGATCCGCGAGCGCGCGGCGGCGCTGCAGGCCGATCCCGCCGGCGTGCGGGCGACGCTGCGCGCCGGTGCCGAGCGCGCGCGCGCCATCGCGCAGCGCACGATGCGCGAGGTGCGGCGCCGCATGGGATTCCTCGGGTCAGGGGAGGACTGATGCCCGGTTTCTCCGACATGGTCGATGCCCTCCGCCTCGAGTTGCTGCTGCAGGTGCTGCTCGCGACCCTGTTGGGCGGCGCTATCGGAATGGAGCGCGAGCTGTCGGGGAAGCCGGCAGGGCTGCGAACCAACATTCTCATTTGCGTCGGCGCGACGCTGTTCACGGTGCTGTCGCTCAAGCTGTCGGGAGCTCGGGGCGATCCGGCGCGGGTCGCCGCGCAGATCCTGCCGGGGGTCGGGTTCATCGGCGCGGGAACGATCTTGCACGCCCGCGGCTCGATCACCGGACTCACGAGTGCGGCCACGATCTGGGTGGTGGCGGCCATCGGTATGGCGCTGGGGGCCGGTGCCTATACCGAGGCGGTGGGGACGACGCTGATCGTGATGCTGATCCTCGCTGGATTGGGATACTTCGAAAAACTCGTGGCACGCCATTCCACCCACAGCCATGTGCAGATCCACGCGAAGCCCGAAACGAATGCCCTCGAGGATCTGGAAGCGCTGATTCGCCGTTCCGGGTTGGACGTGGAGCGCGTCGAGTCACGGCGCGAGAACGTCGATCTGGTGATCGAGCTGGATTTGCGCGGGCCGAAGCGTCTGCACGACCAGGCGAAGCTCTCGATCCTGCACCACCCGCTCGTCCGCACGGTCTCCACCGGAGAGTGACCCACCGCCTGGTGCTCGACCTGCGGGCCCAGCGACCGGTCTGGCGGGTGACGCCGGAGGTTGTGGCGGCGGTTCGCGGCGCGGTTGGGGCAGGCTGGGAGGTGGCGGAGATCGCGGCGCCGATCAACTCCGACGGCGACGGCAGCGGCGGTTCGCCCGAGGCCATCGCGGCCGCGCGCGGCGCGGAGATCTACCTGGGCTTCGGGCTCCCGCCGGGCGTGATCGACGCCGGTCACGAAACGCTGCGCTGGGCCCATACGTGTACCGCGGGCGTGGGGACGACTCTCGAGCGGCTGCGCGGCTCCCGCATCGTCCTCACCAACTCCGCGGGCATCCACGCCGAGCCGATCGCCGACTGGGTGCTCGCGGCTATCGCCCACTTCGCCCGGTCGTTCGACGTCCTGGTGCGGGCACAGGCGGAGCGGCGCTGGGCGCAGGGCCTGTTCGGCGACCGGACGGTGCGTGTCCGCGAGCTCGCCCGGCTGCGCGTCGGCATTTTCGGGCTGGGCGGGATCGGCGGCGCCGTGGCGCGACGAGCGTTGGCGCTCGGGATGCGGGTCGCCGGCGTGCGGCGGCGTTCCGAACTGGGCGGGCAGCCCGGTGTCGCGTGGATCGGCGGCCCGGCAGACCTGGGCCGTCTCGCCGCCGAGAGCGACGTGCTGGTGATCGCGGCGCCGCGCACTAGCGGCACCGACGGCGCTGTCGGGCGCGCCGTGCTCGAGCGGCTGCCCCCCGGGGCGATCGTCATCAACGTCTCCCGGGGCGCGCTTCTCGATAGCGAGGCGCTGCTCGACCTGCTCGACCGCCAGATGCTGCGCGGCGCCGCCCTCGACGTATTTGCCACGGAGCCCTTGCCGCCGGAGCACCCGCTGTGGGCGCATCCGCGTGTGCTGGTGAGCCCCCACGTGAGTCCCGTCACCGACCATTTCTGGGAGCGGGAAGCGGCTCTCATTCTCGAGAATCTGGGGCGCTATCTTGCAGGGTCGTCGCTACGCAACGTCGTAGACAAGGACGCCGGGTACTAAATGGAAAAAATCATCAAGGCAGCCGTCGACCGCGGTGCGTCGGACCTCCATATCAAGGCCGGCGACGTCTTCCGCGCCCGCATCAACGGACGGCTCGTGCCGTTGACGAAGCAACGCCTCACCCCCGAGCAGACCAAAGTCATTGCCAAGCAGCTGATCCCCTCCGAAGAAGACCGGGCCAAGATCGACCGCATCCGCGACTACGATTGCTCCTGGGGCATGCCGGGCATCGGGCGGTTCCGGGTGAGCATTCTGCGGCAACGCTCGTCGTTCATGATCGTGATGCGGGTGATTCCCTTCGACGTCCCGAGCTTCGAATCGCTCAAACTGCCGCCGGTGCTGGCCCAGGTAGCGAGCGCCGAGCGCGGCATGATCCTCGTCACCGGGGTCACCGGCTCGGGCAAGACGTCGACGATGGCGGCGATGGTGAATTCCATCAATCAGACCCAACACAAGCACGTGCTCACGCTCGAGAATCCGATCGAGTTCCTGCATCGCGACGTGAACTGCTCCATCACCCAGCGCGAGATCGGCACGGACACCGACGACTTCCGCATGGGGCTGCGGTCGGCGCTGCGCCAGGATCCCGACGTCATCATGATCGGAGAGATGCGCGACAGCGAGACGATCGATACGGCGATGAAAGCCGCCGAGACGGGGCACCTCCTGATCTCGACGCTGCACACGCCGGACGCCGTCAGTACCGTCAGCCGCATCGTGGCGATGTTCCCCGCCGAAGAGCAAGGCGTCGCCCGGCTGCGGCTCTCGGAGGCCCTGCAAGCGGTCGTCTCGCAGCGCCTCCTGCCGCGCGCCGACGGGAAGGGGCGCGCCGCCGCGCTCGAGATCCTCATCTGCACCCCGCGGGTGCGGGACATGATCCGCGACCCCGAGCATACCACGGAGCTGCAAGACTACATCAAGGAGTCGCGCGAGCAGTACGGCATGCAGACCTTCGACCAGCACCTGATGGATCTCGTTGCCGACGGAACGGTCACTTACGAGACTGCCCTGGCCGCCGCGACCAACCCCAGTGATTTCGAGCTGCAGATGCGTACGCTTCAGCGACTCACGCAGAGCCAGCTGCGCGCGATCGACCACGAGGCCGCCCAGCCGGCTCTGGAGCCGGACGCGGATCGGCCCGCCGGGTTCACCGACGATCTCTCCGACATGCTGCCCTCGCCGTGAGCCGGCAGATCGGCGGCGTGCTGGCGCCGATCGCGACGCCGTTCCAGGCGCAGAGCGGCGACCTCGACCTGGAGCACACCGCCTCCAACGCGCGGCAGCTGCTCGCGCAGGGCCTCGACGGCATCGTGGCGGCAGGTTCGACCGGCGAGGCGCCGTTGCTCGATCCCGATGAGCAGCGCCGCCTCGTCGCCGCGCTGCGCGCCGTGGTGCCGCGCGACCGCTGGCTGCTCGCCGGGACCGGCGCCGAGTCGACACGCGCCGCCATCGCGCTGTCCCGCGCCGCGGCCGCCGAGGGGGCCGCGGCCGTGCTGGTGCGGCCGCCGTCGTATTACAGCGCCGCCCATTCGGCTGAGAGCATCGCCGACTACTTCCGGGCGGTCGCCGACGCCTCCCCCATCCCCGTGCTGATCTACAACATTCCCAAGTACACCAGACTCCCGATCGCGCCGGAGCTGCTCGTGAAGCTCGCGGCGCACGGCAACATCGTCGGGGCCAAGGATTCTTCTGGCGATCCCAAGAACCTGGCCGCGTATCGCGCCGCCGTGCCGCAGTGGTCGCTGCTGGTCGGCTCGGGGTCGCTGCTCGTGACGGCGCTGGAGCTGCAGTGTCAGGGCGGCATCATGGCGGTGGCCTGCTTCGCCGCGCAGCTCTCGGCGACGATCTTTGCCGCGGCGCAGGCGGGGGATTGGGCCCGCGCCCGGGAGCTGCAGGCGCGTCTCGCCACGCTCGACAAGGAAATCGTCGGGAAGCTGGGCCCGGCCGGGATCAAGGCGGCGATGGACTGCGTCGGACTGTACGGCGGTCCCGTGCGCGCCCCGCTTGCCGCTCTCGCCGCACCGGACCGCGATCGCATCGGGCAGCTGCTCGCCGCATGACCGGGTACCGGGCGCTGCTCGACGCGCTCGCCCGCCCGCGCCTCGTCGGTACGCCCCAACACGCCGTTACACGGGAAATCCTGAAGCGTGAGCTCGCGGCGCGCGGCTTTGTCGTCATGGAGCATCGCTTTACTGCGGCGGCGCGATTTCCCCTGCGGGGCGGTGTGGCGGCCGAGGGGATCAACCTGATCGGGGTCCGCCCGCGGGTGCGCGTCACGACCTGGCTCACCGCGCATTACGATGCCAAAGGGCAACCGCTCTCCATGGCCCGGCGCCTGCTGCTCGTCGCCGCGGCCCTCGGGATGATTCCCGCCGTGTTGGTGGCGACGCTGGCCGGGGCGGGCCCGTGGTGGTGGCTCGCGCTCCTCGTCCTTCCGGCGCTCTTCCTCGCATGCAACGTCGCGACCGACCGGTCACCGGGAGCCGTCGATAACGCCAGCGGTGTGCTCGCCGTGCTCGCCGCTCTCGACCTCCTGCCGCCCGAAGCTCCGGTTGGCGCCATTCTGTTGGACGCGGAAGAGCTGGGCCTCGTCGGGTCGCGCGCTCTCGTGCAGGAGCGCGCCAATCTGCTGCACGACACGGCGGTCATCAATTTCGACGGCATCGACGATCGCGGTGGGGTGATCGCGTTTGCGCACCGACCGGGGTCCGTGACGCAGCGCGTCGCCGAGCGGCTCTCGGCGCGATCACGCAGCCGTCTTCCGATCGTGGTGGATGGTCTCGTCTTGGCCCGAGCTGCTCGGGAATGCCTCACCATCATGAAGGGGAATTGGGGGACCGCACGCATCGTCCACACACCCCGCGATGGACCCGACCGGCTTACATTGACGGGGGTTCAGCAGGTCGCGCAGGCGGTCGTGGCAGTCCTGACTCCTCATTCCTGATCACCACACGGCGGCTCGGCGTCTGGAGGTTGCGTGTTCGGTCCCAAGGTGCATTGCGTCGTCGTGGTCGGCGCCCAGTGGGGCGACGAAGGAAAGGGAAAGGTCGTCGACGTCCTCTCGGAGCGCGCCGACTTCGTCGTGCGCTACCAGGGGGGCGCCAACGCCGGCCACACGGTGCACACCGGGTCGGGCGACGCGTTCGTGCTGCACCAGATTCCCTCGGGCATCCTCCAGGGTGCTGTGTGCGTCGTGGGGAACGGCGTAGTGCTCGATCCCGAGACCTTCTTCACCGAGGTTGACGCACTCACGGCGCGCGGTGTAAAGCTCGAGCACAAGCTGCTCGTTTCCGACCGGGCGCACCTCACCTTCCCGTACCACAAACTGTTGGACAAAGCCCGCGAGCAGCAGGAGCGGATCGGCACGACAGGGCGGGGCATCGGGCCGACCTACGAGGACAAGTACGGGCGCCGCGGCGTGCGCGTCGGCGACCTGCGCAGCCTGGGGCGCGCCTGTGAGCTGGTGACCGCCCGTGTGGCCGCCGCGAACGAAATGCTCGCGATGCTGGGCAGTCCCGACCGCGCCGACGCCGCCGAGCACGCGCGGCTGCTCGAGCGCCTCGCCCCGCGGCTCTTGCCGCTCGCCGTCGATGCCGGCTATGTGGTGCACGAGGCGTTGCGGCGGGGCGACGCGGTGTTGCTCGAGGGGGCGCAAGGCGCGCTGCTCGACGTCGATCACGGCACCTATCCGTACGTGACGTCGTCCAACACCACTGCCGGCGGTGCGGCGGTCGGGGCCGGGATCGGGCCCACGGCGATCGACGCCGTCCTGGGCGTGGTCAAGGCGTATACCACGCGAGTCGGGAACGGACCGCTGCCGACGGAGGCCGAGCCGGCGGTGGCCGAGCGCATCCGTCAACTCGGAAACGAGTTCGGCGCGACGACGGGGCGTCCGCGGCGGTGCGGCTGGTTCGACGCGATGGTGGTGCGCTACGCGGTACGCGTCAACGGCCTCACCGGGCTCGCCGTGACGAAGCTCGACGTGCTCGACAGCTTCGCGGAAATCCCGGTGGCGGTGGGGTACCGGCTCAAGGGCGAAGCGATCGAAGTGATGCCGGCAAACCTGGACGAGATGGGGCGCGTCGAGCCGGTCTACGAAACCTTGCCGGGATGGGGCCAACCGACGGCCGGCGCGCGGCGGCTTGCCGACCTCCCCGCCGCCGCTCGCAGCTATCTGGACCGTCTCCAGGATCTCGCCCACGCCCCGATCCGCTACGTCAGCGTCGGTTCGCGGCGCGATCAGATCATCGACGTCACGTGAGACGCTTCGTTCTCCGCGCCGTGGCAGGCCTCGTGGTGCTCGGCCTGCTCGCGGCGTGGGGATTCCGCGTCTGGGTGGGGATGGGCGTGCCGCGGCTCTCGGGACGCGAATCGCTACCGGGTCTCGGCGACTCCGTCGTCGTGCTGTGGGACTCGCTCGCCGTGCCCAGCATCATCGCGCACAGCGACTCCGATGCCTTCGCGGCGCTCGGCTACCTGCACGCGCGCGACCGGTTGTGGGAGATGGATCTGCTGCGCCACGCCGCCGAAGGTCGCTTGAGCGAGCTGTTCGGGCGCCGCACCGTCGCGGCCGACCGGACGCTGCGGGCGCGGGAGATCCCGGCCCTGGCCCGCCTGCGTCTGTCGCCGGCTGCCCCGGAAACGCAGCGCATGGCGGCGGCCTACGCGAAGGGGGTCAACGCCTGGATCGCGACGGGGCACCGGCCCCCCGAACTGAGGCTGCTCGGGCATATCCCCGAGCCGTGGCGCCCCGAGCACTCGATCGAGATCGGGCTGCTCGAGGCGTGGGACCTGCATTCCGACAACGGCGAGATCGCCCACGCGCGGGCCATCGCGACACTCGGCGCCGCCAAGGCGGCCGATCTGTTCGTGCCGTATCCCGATTCGGCCCCCGTCATCGTCGAGGCGACGGCGGGGCACCGTGTCGCGACGCGCGGAACGCCGGCAGGGGAGCCGGGCACCACCGCGTCCAACTCGTGGGCGATCGGTCCTGCCCACACGCGCTCCGGGAAGCCGATCCTCGAGAACGATCCGCATCTCACCTTGCGCGCTCCATCGATCTGGTATCTCGCCGGCGTCCATGCCCCGGGCTACGAGGTCGTGGGCGTCACGATTCCGGGCGTGCCGCCGGTCGTATTGGGCCATACGGCCGACCACGGGTGGGGATTCACGAACGGGATGATCGACGACGTCGATTATGTCCAGGAGCGGATCACTCCCGATACGACGCGCTATCTCACTGCCGCAGGGTGGCGCCCGGTCGAGACGAGCCTCGAGACGCTTCGGGTCAAGGGAGCGGATCCCGTCATCTACCTGCGGCGCCGCACCGCGGACGGTCCGCTGCAAGACCTCGGATGGCGGCCCGACTCCGCAACAGCGTACGCGATGCGCTGGACGGCGCAGACCCCGTCCGACGAGTTCAGCGCTCTGGTGGGGATGGCACGCGCGAGGACCCTCGCCGAGTTCGAGTCGGCCCTCGCCGGCTTCCGTGTGCCGGAGGAAAACATCGTGTATGCGGACCGTACCGGGACGATCGCCTATGACCTGGCGGGGTACGTCCCCGTCCGCAGAAGCGGCAACGGGTCGCTCCCCGAGCAGGGGTGGACTGGGACCGGAGGATGGAGCCGGTTCCTCCAGGCGAACGAGCTGCCGCGCGAGGTCGATCCGCCGTCGGGGTTCGTCGTCACCGCCAATAACAAGATCGTGGGCGACGCCTTTCCGTTTTCGATCCGCGGCGACTACGAGCTGCCGTATCGGGCCCAGCGCATCTGGGAGATGGTGCGCCGCGACTCTGCAGCGACCGCCGCCATCGTGGCCCGCGAGCAGGTGGACGTCGTGAACGTCTTGTTGCGCCGCCTCCAGCCGCTCGCCGAGCTCGCCGCGCGGGACGGTGGCCACGCCGATGTCGCCGACCGGATCGCCCATTGGGATGGGGCGATGACCCCGGATCGCACCGAGCCGACGCTCGTGTGGGAGTGGTTGCGCGAGGTCCAGGCGTTGACCTACGACGACGAGTCTCCGACCTACCGCCCCTCGGCCCCGTTGCACCAGTGGCTGTTTCGCGGACAGAGCCTCTGGTTCGACGACATTCGCACGCCGCAGCACGAGGATCTGCCGATCATCGCGCGGCGGGCGATGGACAGCGTCTTGGCGCGTGGCGCACCGCGGGTCTGGGGGACGGTGCACACACACACCGAAGAGCACCCGCTCGGCGCCATCCCGGTGCTCGGCGCCCTGGCAGGGTTCAACATCGGGTCACTCGCCCTGGGCGGCGGCAATTGGACGGTCAACGTTTGCCCGTCGAACGAGTTCGTGCCCCCGTTTCACTGCACCGAGGGCCCGTCGATGCGGCACGTCGTAGACTTTGGGGACGTCGATGGGGCGGGAGGATTCATTCTCCCTGCGGGACAATCGGGGAATCCGCGGTCCCGCCACTACCGCGATCAGACCGAACGCTGGATCCGGGGAGAGCTGTGGATCATCCCCGTCGATGTGCGTCGAGTACGGGCTACCGATACGCTGCTATTGATACCATGAGAAACGAATGTCCAATGTAGAATGCTCAATGTTCAATGCTCAATGAGAAGCGTTGATCATTGAGTATTGAGCATTGGACATTCTACATTCGTCTTTTAAACGAAACGCCCCCCGGCAAAGGGCCGAGGGGCGGGGCCAGCTGCTCGATCGGGCGCCCGTGTCCGATTCGCGCTAACTGGCTTGTCCTTGGCAATCGCAAGCAGGATGCCGCTCGGAGCGCCGACCCAAGCCTTTTCCCGACAACCGATTACGCAGTTGTGATCCAGCGCACGTCTCACGCTTTTTCCCAGCGGTGCCGCAGCTTGCGGCGTGTGGCGCTCGCGCGACGCTGCTCGTACCGTTGTGCGACGCATGCCGGAAACGATCCTCGTTGCGCCGACCGCCTTCAAGGGCACGTTCGGCTCGCGCCAAGTCGCCGACGCGCTCGCCGCAGGGGCGCGCTCCGTGCTGCCGCACGCCGCGGTGCTCACCTGTCCCGTCGCCGACGGCGGGGACGGGCTGCTCGACGCGGTGCTCGGGCCTACGGCGCTGCGCGAGCATCTCTCCGTAACCGGTCCGCTCGGCGTACCGGTCCAGGCCGAGCTGGGCTGGATCGATCCGGAAACGGCGATCTTCGAGAGCGCGAGCGCCTGCGGTCTTGCGTTACTGAGTCCCGATCGGCGCAATCCCCTCGAGGCGACCAGTCGCGGCGTGGGAGAGCTGCTGATCGAAGCCGCCGACCGCGCCGCGCGCACCATCATCGTCGGGCTAGGCGGCTCGGCGTCCGTGGACGGCGGTGTCGGTGCGGCCCGGGGGCTCGGGTGGACCTTCCGCGACGTGAGCGGCGGGCTGCTCCCCGAAGGGGGCGGGGCGCTCGCGGAGCTGGCCGACTGGAGCGCGGGCTGGGAATTCGGCGCCCGCGTTCTCGCGCTCACCGACGTCCGCACGCCGCTCGTGGGCCCGCAGGGTGCCGCGCCGATGTTCGCGCCGCAGAAGGGCGCCTCCCCTGCTGCCGTGGAGCGTCTTACGGCAGGTCTCGACCGGCTGGCTGGAGCGATGGCGGGGAGCGGCCGCGGCGACCTGGCGACGCTCGAGGGGGGCGGCGCGGCGGGGGGACTCGGGGCCGGGCTGGTCTTCTTCGCCCGGGCCGAGCTCGTTCCAGGGTCGGCATGGGTGCTCGACCGCATCGGGTTCGACGCGGCGCTCGCCAAGGCCGATCTCGTGCTGACGGGGGAAGGCGGATTCGACGAAACGTCCTTGCTCGGCAAGGCGACCGGGGAGGTCATCCGACGATCCCAGGGCGCGCGCAAGAAGGTGGCGCTCGTCGCCGGCCGCGCTACGCCGCATGCCGGCGTGTCGATCGTGGCGGGCGACGGCGCAACACTCGATGCGGCGGGACTCAGTGCCCTCGCGGCGCGCGCGACGCGCGTGGCGTTCGGGTTGCCCGGGTCCTGAGCGGTTTCTATACTTCCCGGCTCCTATGCCTCCTGCCGACAACGTGATGGAAAAGCTGGTGTCGCTGGCGAAGCGGCGCGGCTTCGTGTTTCAATCCTCGGAGATCTACGGTGGCCTCGGCTCGGTCTGGGACTACGGACCGCTCGGGGTCGAGTTGAAGAAGAACATCAAAGAGCGCTGGTGGCGCTCGATGGTACACGAGCGGGAGGATATCGAAGGGCTCGACGCCGCGATCCTGATGCACCCCAAGGTATGGGAAGCCTCCGGTCACGTCGCCGGATTCACCGATCCGCTGGTGGATTGCAAGCAATGTAAGAACAGGTTCCGGGCCGATGATCCCCGCATCAAAGGGACCCCTGGAACGCCCGACGCCCAGTGCCCCGTGTGCGGCATGAGAGGCACGCTCACCGCCCCGCGGCTCTTCAACCTGATGTTCAAGACCTTCATGGGACCGGTGGAGGAGGCCGCGGCGGTCGTCTATCTGCGGCCCGAAACGGCGCAGGGGATCTACGTCAATTATCTGAATGTGCTGCAGGCGTCACGGCAGAAGATTCCCTTCGGCATCGCGCAAATCGGCAAGGCGTTCCGCAACGAAATCACACCCGGCAACTTCATCTTCCGCACGCGTGAGTTCGAGCAGATGGAGATGCAGTTCTTCGTGAAGCCGGGGAACGACCAGGAATGGTTCGATTTCTGGAAGGCGCAGCGCATGGCCTGGGTACAGGCGCTGGGGCTGAAAGCGGAGAAACTGCGGTTTCATCAGCACGGCAAGGACGAGCTGGCGCATTACGCCAAGGACGCCTACGACATCCAGTACGAGTTTCCCTTCGGCTGGCAGGAATTCGAGGGCATCCACAACCGCACCGATTTCGATCTGACGCGCCACCAACAGGCGTCGGGGAAGAAGCTCGAGTACGTCGAGACCACGACCAATGAGCGTTTCATCCCCTACATCATTGAAACGTCGGCGGGCGCGGACCGCACGACGCTGGTCGTGATGGTCGACGCCTATACAGAAGAGGACGTCGAAGGGGAGAAACGCGTCGTCATGCGCTTCCACCCCGCCTTGGCACCGCTCAAGGCCGCGGTCTTCCCGCTCGTCAACAAGGATGGGATGCCCGAGCTGGCGCGCCGCATCTACGACGGTTTGCGCCGTCAGTTCAACGTCTTCTACGACGACGGCGGCTCGATCGGCCGCCGCTACCGGCGCCAGGATGAGGCAGGGACACCGTATGGCATCACGATCGACGGCCAGTCGACACAGGATCAGACGGTGACCGTGCGCGATCGGGATACGCTGTTACAGGACCGGGTGGGGGCGGATCAGCTGGTGGAGTATCTGAAAAAAAAGATAGGCGAATGAAGAATGTAGAATGTTCAATGTTCAATGTAGATTGCAGTGAACATTGAGCATTGAACATTGAGCATTCTACATTGGCCATTCAGGTGTTTCTCTCCACCCGCGACCTGCTCTTCAAGGGGAAACTCCGCGCCCTGGTCGACGCGGCAGGAGCAACGGTGACCGTCGATCTCGCTGCCGCGGACCTGGTCGTCGTGGAGCTGGAATCGAAAGAGTGGGAAGATCGCGTCCGCGAAGGCGTCGCGCGGGGGATTCCCGTGCTCGCCTTCGGTTCGCATGTCGATGCCGAGCAGTTGCGGGCGGCGCGGACGCTGGGCGCCGAAGCCGTGCCGAACTCCCAGATCGAGGCCCGGCTCGGCGCCCAGTTACAGCGGACGGCTTAGCTCTGCTTGGCAACTGCGACCGCGATCTGCCGCGGCTTCGCCTGCTCGGCCTTGGGCAGCGTGATCGTCAGCACGCCATTGTCGTAAGCGGCTTTGATGTGCTCCGCATCGACCGTCGCGGGCAGCGTGAACGTCCGCTCGAACGCCCCGTAGGTGCGCTCATAGCGATGTACCCGCTCGGTCCGCTCCTCGGCCACCTGCTGCTTCGTGCCGTGGACGGTCAGGACATTGCCCTCGACCGAGATCTTCACGTCTTCGGGCTTGACGCCCGGCAGCTCGGCCAAGATCCTGATCGCCTCCGGCTGCTCCAGCACGTCCACCGGCGGCACCCAGGCCGCAGTGGCGCTGTCCGGATACGCCCAATCCCCGCCGCTGAACACGTCGTTCAACATCCGGTTGATCCGGCTGCCCAGCGTCGCGACGTCGCCCGCCCCATCCCGTGTGAAATTGCGCGTCATGAGATACATAGGTCGCTCCTTCATGGTTAGTGTCGTTGTGGCCGACTCCAATGTCCGCCGCCGGGCCGCCAAGCAACGCGCATGCCACAGAGGGAGCGCTTCTAGATGCCGACTTGGCAACGTGTTATGATCAAAATGACAACCAGACTGTCAAAAGGGCTCGGATGACCCACCAAACCACCGTCGCACTCGCCCCCGCGGAAATCCTGCAGCGCGCCAAGGCGTTCTTCGCCGAGCGGCTCCCCAACAACGCCGCCTTCATAGAGAAGGAGGGGCCCCAGTTTGTGGTGCTGCGGGGCCAGGGGGGCGAGGAGCTGGTTCTCAACGCCACGCCGGCCGAAGGCGGCAGCCACGTGCGCGCCTCGACGCTGTTCTTCGACCAGGCGATCGACCGCTTCCTTTCGACGTTGCCGCTCTCGTCGGCGGTGGAGGTAGCATGACCGCCGTTACCGACCGGTTCGCCGTGCGCGTCATGGTCACCGATGCCTGGGACCAGGTGTTCCTCGCCGTGGGTTCGGAAACGACGATTGCGGATATGAAGCGCCAGGCGCTGACCCGGGCTCTCAAGCGCGCCACCCTGCCGCTGGACCAGTACATCGTCAAGTTCCGCGGCGCGCTGGTCCAGGATGAAAGCGTCACGCTCGCCGCCCTTGGCGCAGGCGCCAACGCCCCGTTCATCGTACTCCCAGGACGGCGTCTGCCGGTCCGATGAAACGATCCCCTCCCGGCCGCGTGCTCGCGATCTTCACCGTCGGCTTCCTGTTGCTCGACGCGCTGTTGCTCATCTGGCTGGGAGTCGAGTTGTCACGCGGGCGACTGGTGGCGGGCGGCATCGTCTGCGCCGTGGCGGCCGGGGTCGTGATCCTGGTGTGGCGCCGCTACCGTCACGTACTCGACGACATCAGTGTGCAACGGCGCGAGATGAAAGCGGATGTCGAGTCGATCCGTAGCCTGCTCCGCGAAAAGAACCACCAGAACTGACCCTGCCGACCACCGTCACGTATCATCCGGCCACCCGGCTGCATCAAGCCGGGGCGGGTCATCCTGAGCGCCCAGAACGGATTGCGGCGGTGCTCGAGGCGTTACGCACGCCGGCGCTCGCGCCTTCTATTTCCTGGGTCGAAGCGGCTCCCGCCGACCGCGCCTCGCTCGAGCGGGTGCACCCGGCCACCTACCTCGATGGTCTCGCGGCGCTGGCCGCCGCGGGCGGCGGGGCGATCGATGCCGACACCTACCTCGGGACACGGAGCTGGGAGTCGGTGCTGGCATCGGCAGGCGTGGCCGTGCGGGGCGTCGAGGAGGGCTTGCGTCACGGGACGGCGTTCGCGGCGACCCGTCCCCCGGGCCACCACGCCCTGGCCGCTCGGGCGATGGGGTTCTGCTTCGTCAACAACGTCGTGGTGGCGGCCCGGCACGCCCAGGCTTCGGGCGCGCCTCGCATACTCATCGTCGATTGGGACGTGCACCACGGCAACGGTACGCAGGCGCTCGTCGAGCGGGACCCCTCCATACGCTTCGTGTCGATGCACCAGTACCCCTGGTATCCCGGCACTGGTGGGGCCGACGAGCGCGGGGTGGGGAACGTCTTCAATGTCCCACGGCCGCCAGGGCTGCCCCGCGCGCAGTACGTGAGTGATCTCCTCGCTGCCGTGGACGCCGCGCTGAGCGATTGGACCCCGGACGCGCTGGTGATCTCCGCCGGGTTCGATTCGCTGGATGGGGATCCACTAGGCGGCTTCACACTGCGGCCCGACGACATCACCACCTGGACCACGGCGCTGCGCACCCGCGTGCAGGGGCGTCCGGTGATCGCAGTGCTCGAAGGGGGCTATCGTCTCGATCTTCTGGCGGAGGGCTCTGTGGCGCTGGTGCGCGCGCTTGCCTGACGCACCCTGGGCCCCGTACCCTTCACTCGTGGCCCGCACCGCTCCCCTCGCCGAGTGGCTCAACGAATGGCTATAACGCTCTCGTCCGAAATCGTGACGCTGCACACGCGTCATCCGTTCATCATCGCACGCGGCGGCCGCAGCGAGTATCAGGTGGTGCTGGTGCGACTGTGCGACTCGGACGGGACCGAGGGCTACGGTGAAGCGTATCCCTCTTCGTATTACGGCGAGAGCATCGCGGGAGTGCAGGAGGCGTTCCAGGCTGCTGCGCGGGTGCTCCCGGTGGACGTCTTCGACCTCGAAGGCGCCGAGGCCCGCTTCGCTGAAGTCGCGCCCAAGAGCGCGGCCGCGCGGGCCGCCCTGTCGATGGCGCTGCATGACGTGGTGGGCCAGAAGCTGCGCCAGCCGCTGTGGCGGCTGTGGGGGCTCGACGCCCGCCGCGCGCCAAAGTCGTCGTTTACGATCGGGATCGATACGCCGGAAAAGATGAAGGCGAAGGTGCTGGAGGCCCGCGAGTACGCGATCTACAAGATCAAGCTCGGCACCGATCAGGACGAGACGCTGCTGCGCACCATCCGCGAGGTGACCGATAAGCCGCTGCGCGTAGATGCCAACGCCGGCTGGACCCGCGAGCGGGCGATCGCCATGCTGCCGGTGCTGAAGGAGTACGGCGTCGAGCTGCTGGAGCAGCCGCTGCCGCCGGACGATCTCGAGGGGATCGCCGCCGTGCGGCGCGCATCGCCCGGAATTCCCGTCGTCGTGGACGAGAGCTGTCTCGTCGCCACCGATATCCCCCGCGTCGCGGGGGCGGTGGACGGCATCAACATCAAGCTCGCCAAGTGCGGCTCGCTGCGCGAAGCGCTGCGCATGATCGCGACCGCGCGCGCCCATGGGCTGCTCGTGATGGTCGGGTGCATGATCGAGACGTCGGTGGCCATCACCGCCGCGGCGCATTTCACCCCGCTCGTCGACATCGCTGATCTCGACGGGGCGGCGCTCACCGTCGACGACCCGTTCACCGGTGCCTCGATCGCGGGCGGGCAGATCACCCTTCCGACGGGACCGGGTCTGGGCGTCGCGCGGCGCTGACGGGATGACGCTGTTCGCCGACGTCCTCCTCCCCGTTTCGGTCTCGACTCCCTACCGCTACGCCGTCCCCGACGCGCTCACGCCGCGCGTCGTGGCCGGAACGCGCGTGCTCGTGCCGGTGCGCCGCCGCCGGGTGGTCGGGGTCGTCGCCGGCGTCGGCACCGAGCCGCCGGCGGCGGGCATCGAGCGCGAGATCCTCGCCGCTCCCGACGCGGAGCCGGCGTTGAGCCCCGAGCTGCTCCGCCTCGGGGAATGGCTGTCGAGTTACTACGGCTGTCCCAGAGGATTGAGCCTGCGGGCACTCCTGCCCGGTGCGTTGTGGGGAGGCCGCGCCGGGCGCGTCGCGGGGCCGCCCGAGCGCACCGAGCGG
>DASTHG010000402.1:0-8803 GCA_035718325.1 Gemmatimonadales bacterium
CGAGAACCCGGGGAGCGACGCGATCTCCTCGTGCGTCGCCGTGCGCACGCCGGCCACCGATCCGAAGCGCTCCAACAACTTGCGGCGGCGATTCGGCCCGACACCGGGAATCGTCAACAGCTGGGACGTGATGGTGCGACGCGAGCGCCGCTGCCGGCTGTAGGTCACGGCGAAACGATGCGCCTCGTCGCGGGCACGCTGCAACAGCTTGAGCGACGGGCTGCGCCGCGACAGCTTGAGCGGTGCGTCGCGATCGGGGAGGTAGACCTCCTCTTCCCGCTTGGCGAGACTCGCGAACGGCACCGCGGCGGCGCCGACCGCCGTGGCGGCCGTCACCGCAGCGCCGAGTTGTCCTTTCCCGCCGTCGATCACGATCAGATCCGGAAGCCCACGCTGCTCGTCGATGCGGCGTCGCAGGAAGCGGGTCACCACCTCACTCACCGCGGCGAAATCGTCCTGCTGGGCGCCGCGGATGCGGTAGCGCCGATACTCGGCCTTCTTGGGGCGGCCGGCCTCGAACCACACCAGCGACCCGACCGTGTCCCGGCCCTGATTGGTCGAGATGTCGATGCAGACGAAGGACCGCGGCACCTTGGCGAGACCCAGGTCGCGCCCCAGCGCGTACACGGGGTCGGCCGCGCGCTCCTCCACGTCGAAGGACTCGAGCAACAGGCTCTCCAGGAGATGCCGGGCGTTCTGCTCGGCCAGCTCGACGAGCTTCGCGTTGGTGCCCCGCTGCGGCACCGCCCACTCGACGTCGGCAGCGAGCGCCTGCAGGCTGCTCACATCCTCCGGGACGAACGGCAGCAGGACGCGTCGCGCCCGTGCCTCGAGCGGCAGGTAGAACCGCACCAGGAACGCCGCCAGCACCTCCGCCTCGGCCTCCCCACCCGCCCGCTCCAGGAAGCGATGCTCCCGCGCGATTACCCGTCCGTCGCGGATGCGGAGAATCACACCACACGCATCGTCGCCGTCCCGAGCCAGTCCGATCGCGTCGGCATCGCCCCCACCCACCAGTTCGACGGACTGCGGCTTTTCGACCTGCTCCAGCCATTGGAGTGCGTCGCGCAGCTGGGCCGCCCGTTCGAAATCCAGCTCCCCCGACGCCTGCTGCATCCGCTCGCGCACGCGGGTCCGGACCTCGAGCGTCTTCCCCTCGAGGAACAGCAGCACGTCGTCGATCATGCGGCGATAGTCGACCTGGGTCTGATAGCCGACGCACGGAGCCTTGCAGCGCTCGATGTGATAGTCGAGACAAGGCCGGTCGGGGGCGTCACTGGGGAGATCGTAGTGGCAGCTGCGGACGGTGAACAAGCGGCGAATGATGCCGAGTGTCTGTCGCAGGGTCCCCACGTCGGTGTAGGGTCCAAAGTAGCGCGCCCCTGCGAGCTGAATGCGGCGTACCACGAGGACGCGCGGGAACGGCTCGCCCAAGGTGACGGCGATGCGGGGGTAACTCTTGTCGTCCCGCAACCGGATATTGAAGCGCGGCTGGTGCTCCTTGATGAGATTGTTCTCGAGCAGCAGCGCCTGGGCTTCATTGGGGACGAGAATCGTTTCCAGGTCGACGATCTGCGCCGCCAGCGCCGACCGCTCTGGGGTGTCCTGATGGTCGGGGGCGAAGTACTGCGGCACGCGCGAGCGCAGGCTCTTCGCTTTGCCCACATACAACACCTCGCCGGCGGCATTCTTCCACAGATACACGCCGGGCCGGTCGGGGAGCGACGCGAGTTTTCGGGCAATCAGCGCAGGGACGTCCATAGGCGGGTAGCGTCGGGGTGGCGCAGGGCGAACGCCAGGGCGGCGTATGTCATCCCGAAGATACCCAGGGCAAGAAGGGCCAGGGCGATCGGACCCAGCCCGGCGCCGAGCCGGGCTGCGGCCACCCCGGCCCCACCGGCCAGCAGCGCTGCCACGATGCTCGTGCCGAACGCCCGCCAGTCCGCCGGCCCCAGCACCCGGCCGATGCGGATATCCAGATCCTTGAGGTGCAGCACGACGTTCAACGTCTGCCCGAGTGACGATCCCAAGGCGATCCCAGGGGCACCGTACAACCGCATGAACAGATATCCCAGGACGCTGGACACGACGAGGGAAAACGACGCGATCTTCACGGGCGTCTTGGTGTCGCGCAACGCGTAGAACCCCGAGGCGAACAACTTCACCGTCGATTGACCGAGGAGCCCCACGCCGTAGGCCGACAACACCCCGCCCACGACTCGGGTGTCGGCGTCGCTGAAGCGACCGGTCTGAAAGAGCGCACCCACGATCACGGGCCCCAGCGCCGCGAATGCCACTGCCGACGGCAGCACGAAGAACGTGATGCGGCGGAAGCCGGTGGCGATCCGGGCGCGCAGCTGCTCGTTGGGCGTCGTCGCGACGGCGTCGCGCGAGAGGTCGGGAAGCGACGCCGCGGCGACCGACGTCCCGAACAGGCTCACTGGCAGGATCTGGATCAGCTGCGCGTAGACGAGACTCGATACGCCTCCCACCCCCACGAGCGATCCCAGGATCGTGTCGACCAGGGACGCGAGCTGGGCGACGCCCGCGCCGAGGACGAGCGGCGCCCACGCGACGAGCACGGAGCGCACTCCTTCGGGCGCGGTGCTGAAGCGCAGCGCGATGCCGTGCAGAAGCCGCCAGCACGTCGGCAGCTGGACCGCGACCTGCAACAAGCTCCCGGCCACGGTGCCCCACGCCAGCGCGAGCGCCAGCCGGTAGAGCCGCTGTTCGTCGGGGAGCGTCGGACTCACAAGCCACGTGGCCGCCCCCACGAGCGCAGCGATCCCGGCGATGTTCCAGAGGGCCGGAGCCGCATAGGACAGGAAGAATCGGCGATGCGTGTTCAGAACCCCGAGACACCACGCCGAGCACACCATGACACCCGACATCGGGAACAAGAGCCGCATCAACGTCACGGCGATGGCCCGCGTCCCCGGGGCGAGCCCCGGCGCGAGCAGCGTCGTCAGCGGGTCCGCGAACACCACGCCGATGACCGCCAGCGTGCCCGTCGCGAGGAGCAGCAGCCCGGCGACCGCTCCGGCGAGGGCACGCCCCGCTTCGACGTCGCGCTCGTTCAGCGACGCATAGACCGGGATGAACGACGCCGAGAGGGTCCCTTCGCCCAGTAGATTGCGGATGGCGTTGGGAATGCGCAGGGCCACGCGGAACGCGTCGGCGATGGCACCATTACCCAGATAATGTGCGGTGACCCGCTCGCGCAGATACCCGAGAACGCGGGTGACGAAGATGCCGGCTGCCACTTCTACGGCGTGGCGGGCGCCGCCACCTCCGTGCTGGGTCGTCAGCTGCCGCTCGATCCGGAGGATTTCGGCTTCTCGAGCAGGCGCTGGACGAACTGCAGCTCGTCCTTCATTCCGGCGAGCGAGCGGTGCAGCTCCTCCATTTCCCCTTCGAGCAGATCGACCTTACGATGCAGGTCTTGAACCTGGGTGTTGTCGCCGCTGCCGCCTTCCAGCCGTCGCGCCATCGAGCGCCCCAGCGGAGAATCGACGAGAATCGCGACGATGGGAATCATCAGGGCGACGAACACCAGTGCGACGATCGCAATCCCAAGCATGTCAGCAACCTACGAAGCTGCCGCCCAGCGCGCCACTTCATCGGCGAGCGCCGTGAGCAGCGCCGGTCCGTAGCGGATCGCCATCGACGCGTAGGTGAGCACGCGCTCCTGCGGCTGGCCGCTCGGGAACAACGCCGCCCGCGCCCGCGACAGCTGCCCGATGAGCGTTTCGTTGGCCCGTTTCAGAGCGGCGACGATCTTCTTCTCGATGTCCTGCATGCCGCCCAGCGCCGCGTTGCGCGCCGACTCCACCGTCCGCTCGAGTGTCGGATCGACGCGGCGCGCGCCGTCCGATACGCGGCCGTACGCACTGCGAATCTCTTCCTTCAGGTTTTCGAGCGTCTCGGCGACTTCGGGGGGGAGCTGATCGCGCACCAACCGCCCTTCCACGGCTCCGGGCGGCGCGGCGAAGTCGTCCATTTTGAGGCCGTGCTTCTCGACCACCTTGTCGACGCGGGCTTCCACCAGAATTCCCGACCAGCGTGGCAGCGCCGTCTGGGGCGACACGTCGAGGGCACGATACAGCGGCGCCGCGCTCGGGAAGTATTCCAGCTCGCCCGGACCGGCCATGTAGGCGACGGTCGGCAACAGCGCCGCTTCGATCACGGGCCGGAGCAGCACGTTCGGCGACAGCCGCTGCGGTGCGTCCCCTGCAATCCGCTCCAGCTCGGCCTTGGTGAACCGCTCCCCGGTGCGGCGCGTCACGAAGGCGTCGCCCTCGGGCCGCAGTCGGTCGCGACCTTGCGCCGCCTCGATGAGCACGGGCGAGAGCCCATCGTCCAACGTGGCCCCCAGGGCACGCACCAGGAGCGGTGCCATCGCACCCTTCATCGACGCGGCGTAGGGCCGTACGACTGCCAGGCCGAGCGGCCCGAGCAGCGCCTGGATCGCCCCCGCCGCTGCATCGGCGAGCGTTGCATCCGGACGGTAGGCGGCCGCCAGCCAGTCGAGCACCGCCTCCTTGAACTCGCTGTCGGGAGTCCCTTGGCGCACCTGATCGAGGGCCCCCGCGATCTCGGGACCACATCGCTCACGGTATAACGGCACCGCCGCGGCGTCGGCGGGGCGCTCCCGCAGCACGACCGTCAGCGGCTCGCCCGCACTGTTCAGCAGCGTCGCGTGATTCCCTTCATGAAAGTCGTGATCATCCCCGGCCACCCAGAACACCGGGACGACCGGCACGTTGCGCTCGCGCTCCAGGCGAGCCGCGAGCGCGATGGCGGACAGCGCCTTGTATATCGTGTACAGCGGGCCCGTGAACAGGCCGGGTTGCTGCCCGGTGGTGACGGCGAGCGTGGGACCGGCCGCCAGGCGATCCCGCCCGGGTCCGGGCAGGGTCGCCTCGAGGACCGCCGGCGCCACCGCGCGCGGCGCTCCCGGCGCGGGGAGCGAATGCGTGCGCGCGGCGATCGGCGTGGCGACGATGCGCGGGATCACGAACGTCGCGCCACGAGAATAGTGCGCAGCGAGTCGACCCCGAGCGGGCCGCCGTCGTAATCGCCGTAGCGGCCGACCACCTCGAGGCCGGACGCCGTCAACAGCCCCTCCAACTCGACGGGCGTGAACAGCCGCACCCGCTCCTGAAACGACCGATGTTCGGCGCGCAGCTCGATCTCCTTGACGACGTAGAGTCCCTCTTCGCTGAAGCGGCGCTTCACCAGCGCCGACCCACCGCCCTGCTGGATCTGCTCGCTGTCCCGACGCAGCGTCCGGCGCACCTGATCGGCATTGAGGAAATCGATCACGAAGCGCCCACCGGGAGCCAGCACCTCGGCAACCTGACGCATCACCGCGCCGTGCTCCTGGTCGCTGCGGAAATAGCCGAATGACGTGAACAGGTTGACGACCAACGCGAACCTCCCGGACCGAAACGGCAGTGCGCGCATATCGCCACGCACGAGCGGCGCCCGGACGCGGCGCTGTGCCCGCAGCAGCATGGCGGGCGAGAGATCGAGACCGACGACACGCGCCCCGGCGCGTTCGAGCTCCGCGGCGTGCGGCCCCGCACCACACGCCAGGTCGAGGACCGTGTCTCCCGGAGCCCATGGCGCCACGCGCCGGATGAGCGCGACGGCGCGCTGCGCGTCTGCGTCGTCACGGTGTGGGTACAACACATGGTACTCTTCCCCGAACCACTGCTCGAACCATTCCGTCATTCGCCGAAGACGTCCGTCTGGAAGACGAGCAGCTGGCAGTCGGGCGCGCGCCACGCTCCGGGTGGCAGCCCTGCCTTGCGGCACGCCGCCGCCAGAAACTCTGCTCCCGCCCAGCCGTGATCGGCCGCGACCTGGGGCAGCAGGACGCCCTGACGCCAGCCGCGGCGCACGATCACTCCGTCCCGGCCGGAACGAATCTCCTGCGGATCGCGCGACGCGAGCGGCACGACCTCGGACAACACCGAGATTTCCACTTCGAGCGCCGGCAATTCGTCGGCCGGCACCGGGGGGAAGCGCGGATCCTGCGTCGCGGCCGAGGCCGCCATCCGGGCGACGACTTCGGCCAGCGGTCGATCGGCGGCGACGTGTCCGATGCAGCCCCGCAGCTCGCCGCGGTTGCGCAGCGTCACGAACGCGCCGCCCGGCCGCCGCAACGCGCCGGACTCGGGACGGGCGTCCGGCTCCGGGTCACCTCGCACCGCCGCTTCTACCGCCCGGCGCGCGATCGCCAGCAGTGCGCGGCGCTCCGCCGCGTCCAGCTCAGCCACCGCGATGGTAGGGCTCCCCCCGCCGGATGGTAAACGCCCGGTACAATTGTTCCAGCACGACTACGCGGGCCAGCTCGTGCGGAAACGTCAGAGCCGACAGACTCCACACCGCCTCGGCCCGCTCGATCGCCTCGGGGGGCAGCCCCTCGGCGCCCCCGATCGCGAACGTGACCTCGCGCCCTTCCTGATCCCAACGCGCCGTGCGTTGCGCCAGTTCCGGCGAGGACCACGGCTCTCCGACGCGCGACAACGCGACGAGGCGCGTCGCTCCGGCAACCGCCTCGGAGAACCGCGCCTCGTCTTTCACCTCATGTTCCTCGATCTTCGTATAGTGCCGCAACCGGTTCAGGTAGTCGTCACACGCCGTCCGTAGCGCCGCATTCCGGATACGGCCCACCGCGACGACGCGGTAGCGCATCAGGCATACATCCCGCGGAGCCGGTGCATCGTCGCGACGCGGTCGATCGCCAGCATGTACGCGGCGATGCGGGTGTTCACCTTGTGGCGCTCCGACAGTCCCACCACCTCACGAAACGATCGCGTCACGATCGCTTCCAGGCGCTTGTTGACGGTCTCCTCGTCCCAGAAATATCCGCCGCGGTCCTGCACCCATTCGAAGTAGCTCACCGTCACCCCGCCGGCGTTGGCCAGGATGTCGGGGATGACGAACACCCCCTTTTCCTCGAGAATCTTGTCGGCGCCGGCGGTGGTGGGACCATTGGCGCCCTCGCAGATCACCTTGGCCTTGATTTTCCGCGCGTTCTTGCTGGTGATGACGTTCTCGAGTGCCGCCGGGAGCAGCACGTCGCAGTCGATCGTCAGCAGCTCTTCGTTCGAGATCTTGTCGGCGCGCGGGTAGCCATCCAAATGACGGTGCTCCCGCGCCCACGCAATCACGTCCGGGATGTCGAGCCCCTTCGGGTTCACGAGCCCGCCCGATTTGTCCGACACGGCGACGATCGTCGCGCCTTCCTTGGCCAGGAAGTCGGCGGCGAGCGACCCCACGTTGCCGAATCCCTGGACGGCGACCCGCGCCTGCTGCATCGGCAGCCCGATCTTGGCGAGCGCCTCACGGGTCACGAACATGCAGCCGCGGCCCGTCGCCTCGCGGCGGCCGAGCGAGCCGCCCATCTCGACGGGCTTGCCGGTGACGACGGCGGTGACCGTGTGGCGTTTGTGCATGGAGTAGGTGTCCATGATCCACGCCATGACGCGCTCGTTGGTATTCACATCCGGAGCCGGGACGTCGGAATCCGGACCCAGCGTCTCGATGATCCCCGACGTGTAGCGCCGCGTGACACGCTCCAACTCCGCCATCGACATGGTACTGGGGTCGCAGACGACGCCCCCCTTCGCTCCGCCGAAGGGAATGTTCACCACGGCACACTTCCAGGTCATCCAGGCCGCCAGCGCCTTCACTTCTTCCAGCGTGACGTTGAGATCGAAGCGGATGCCGCCCTTCGCCGGCCCGCGCGACGTGTTATAGAGCACGCGGTAGCCGGTGTACACCTCGACTTCCCCATTGTCCCGCACCACGGGGATCGAGACGATGATCTGCTTCTCGGGATTGCGGAGGACTTTGTAGAGGCCAGTGTCGAGATTCAGCAGTTGAGCAGCGTGGTCGAAGCGCTGCATCATCGCTTCGAAGGGATTGTCCTCCGACAAGAATCGGTCCTTGTCGGGGCGAATCAGGCCGGAAGCGGGAGTCGCGGTGTCGGTCATGTCTCGTGTGTGGCGTGTGATGAGCTGGGGCGCGCCGGCATGCCGAGGACGCGTGCAATCGCCGCGGCGACGGCCTCCCGGTGCCGTTCCCAGGTCAGTTCCAGGACGGCGACGAGCGGCTCGGAGCCCCGTTTGTCGGGCCAGAGCGCGCGCAGTTTCACGGCGTCCTTTTCGGTTACCACAAGATAATCGGCCTCGGCGGCGATCTGCACGAGCCGCTCGACGTCGCGGGCGCCGTACTCGTGATGGTCCTGAAACGCCGCAAGCTGCACCGTCGCCCCGGCAGCGCGGACCTGCACCGCGAAGCTCTCGGGGTCGGCAATGGCGGCCGCCGCGACCACCCGCCGGCCGCGCAGCGTGTCGAGCGGTGTGGCCGTGCCGCTCTTCATCCCCACCAGTCCCGCGAGCCCCAGCCGCGCGACAGCGACGGATTTCCGGGGATAGCGCTGCTGCAGCCGGTTCGCCAGCGCCTGCGCCGTCTCGGCGTCGGCCCGTTTGCGCGTGACGATGAGCAGATCAGCGCGGCGCAACGCCCCCCACCCCTCACGCCAGGGGCCTGCCGGCAGGAGCCACGGCGACACCCGTACCTGCTCCGCGGCGAGCAGCGCGATGTTCAGATCGCGCGACGTGTCGAGCACCTGAAACGCGTCGTCCAGCACCAGGACGTTCGCGCCCTGCATCCGTGCCAGCGCGGCCCCCGCGGCCCGGTCGGGGTTCGCGACGACGATCGCCTCGGAAACGAGATGCCGGTGCAACAGCACTTCGTCACGACCGTAGCCGCGCAGCAGAATCCCCGG
>DASTHG010000403.1:0-3411 GCA_035718325.1 Gemmatimonadales bacterium
CTCGCCAGCCCGGGCTGCGGTCTCGGCGTCGGGCTCGCTTTCACGAACTGCAGCGCGGACGCCGAGGGCGGTGGCGTCACGGCGAGCGGGGTCGAGCCGTCGGCGTGCTTCGCCGTGCGGTCGTCGGTGAGGTAGTTGATCCACGGCAGCACCGACTGCTTGGTGGCGAGCGCGGTCCCCTCATCGGCCTCGTCGATCAGCTCGTAAAACGGCAGCGACAAGGAGGTCTCGCCCGGCTTGGGACGGAACAACCCCGCCACAGCTCCCTCATGCTCGGCACCGAGTACCAGGGCGACGTGCCAGGGCCGCTTGAAGTACTGCAGGTGCGTCTCGACGTCCCCGGGGGCCAGCTCGACGGTGATCGGCGGGTGGCTGTGATACCAGCCGATGAGGTGGCCTTCGGTCTTCTTCAGCTCTTCCTGAATGCGGTCCCACAGCCGCGACACGATGACGAGCGTCTTGTCGCCGTACACCGCCTGATTGAGACGAATCGTCTGATCGACCACCACGAAGCGCTGGTGGTTCGTCGGGCTCTCGAACAGATCGCCCACCAGGAACCCCATCATCCCCTGCCGCCCGGCAGTCTCGTAGTGCGCGTTGACGGCGGCGATCGCCTTCTGCTCGATGAACACGGGATACGGCCCCGACGGCGGCTTGCGCTGCACGATCGTGGGCGACGTGGGATGCCACAGAATCGACTGGCCGATCGGGAGATCGCGCAGCAGGTGGACACCGCCCCCGCTGCTCACTTCGGACGGCCGGCCCTCGGGGCCGGGACCGCTCATGCGAGCACCTCGCACACGATCGCGGCGGCGCGCTCGACCTGGGCCCGGTCGACGTCGCGGTGCATGACGGCGCGCAGCCGGCGCGGCCCGTATTGCGAGATGCGCAGGCCCGCCGCCTCGATACGGCCGTTCACCGCCTGGATGTCATCCCGCTCCCGCACCAGATCGATCATGACGATGTTGCTCTCCGGCGTTTCGACACGCACCCCGGCACACGAGCCCAGCCGCCCGGCGAACAGCAGGGCGTGCTCGTGGTCCCGCGGGATATCGGGGAGATGGTGCTCCAAGGCGTACAGTCCGGCGGCTGCAAGCACACCGGACTGCCGCATCCCCCCGCCCAGTCGCTTGCGGATCTCCCAGGCTGCCGCTCGCCGGGCACGTGCCAATCCCAGGCACGAGCCGACGGGGCACCCCAGGCCCTTGGAAAAACTAACCATAACCGTGTCGAAGCCACGCACGAGTCGTGCCGGGGGTACCCCTAGGGCCGCGGCGGCATTCCAAAGCCGTGCCCCGTCGAGATGTAGCGCCAGGCCCGCTTCCCGGCCCACCGCGATGATCCCGGCCAGACGCTCGAGATCGGTCACTCGCCCTCCGGCGAGGTTGTGGGTGTTCTCGACGGTGATGGCGGTCACACGCGGCAAATGAGGAGAAACGGGACGCAGCGCCCCGCGCACCAGCTCGCCCGACAGGCGACCGTCAGGAGTTTGGACCGGGCGGATCTGCACGCCCATGAGCCCCGCGATGCCCGCCATCTCGTAGTGCAGGATGTGGGCGTTGGCCTCGAGGATCAGCTCGGTGCCGCGCTCGGTGCCGAGCGCAATCCCGGTGAGGTTGGCCTGCGAGCCCGAGGGGAAGAACAGCGCGTCTTCCAGCCCGAGGATTTCGGCGACGCGTTGCTCCAGGCGGCGCGTCGTGGGGTCGCCGTCCAGCACGTCGTCGCCGACCTCGGCGTCGGCCATCGCCTGGCGCATCGCCCGCGAGGGCTTCGTGACCGTGTCAGAGCGAAGGTCGATGGGGGTCATCCGATTCGCACCCGCTGCGCGCGCCGCATGCGCGCGAGGTCGTACACCTCCGCGATCTCCCCGCCGATGAGGAAGACGCAGTTCGTGTAATAGATCCACAGGATCAGCAGGAAAAACGCGCCGGCGTTGGCGTTGGACGCGAGCCGGTCGAGCGTCACGAAGTGGGCGACGTAGAGGGCGTAGAGCCGCTTCGCCATCTCGAACGCGAGTGCACAGAACACCGCCGCGACGAGCGCCGTGCGCCAGGCGATGCGCCGGGCGGGAAGGATCTTGAACACGCACAGGAACAGCGCGGTGCTGAACGCGAACGCGACGATCTCGAGACTGAGCCGGTAGGTCCATTCGATCAGGAACGAGCTGGTCAACTGTGCCGTGGTGCGCGCCTCGACGGCCGGGAGCAGCGCCGACGCGAGCAGCAGCACGCCGGTGATCGCCACGAGCCCCAGGTCGTAGAGCTTGGCGAGGGGCCAGGGGCGTTTTTCATCGGTGTCGAACACGTCGTTCAGGGCGGCGCGCAGGCCGCCGAACAGGCGGGTCGAGAAGTACAGGAACAGCGGCAGTCCGATGAGGGTGAGCTGGCCGCGGCTGCGGACCACGCCGGCGAGCACGTCCTCGACATGTCGCACCGCGTCGCCCCCTACCCCGCCGGCCACCGGCATGAGGCGGCGCAGCAGCTCCGCCAGGTCGAGCTGCTGCGTCGTGAGCTGGTGCTGCACCAGGGAGCCGACGACGGCGAGCAGCAGGACGAGAAACGGGATCGACGTGAGGATCACGTCGAACGACAGGGCGCTGGCGAGGAAGGGGATGTTGTCCTCGTACGCCAGCTCGAGCGTGCGCTTGACGACGCCCCAGACGGATTGGTGCCAGCCTTCGACGACTTTTACGCTCATGGCGGCAGGAAACTTAAGGTGTTAGGTGTGAGGTGTTAGGTGTTAGGGACACCCAATACCTATCACCTACCACCTATCACCTATCACCTCACCTATCACCTCACACCTCCACAACCATCCCATCCCACCCCGGCTCAATCCCCGCCGGCAGCTCCGCCATCAGCTCCGCGTGGGTGCGCTCGTGCGTCAGATGCGTAAAAATCGTGCGCTGCGCGCCGATGGCGTGCGCGGTCGCGATCGCTTCGGGGATCGAGAGGTGCAGCGGGTGGGGACGCGGCAACAGCGCGTTCAGCACCAGCACCTCGAGACCCGTGAGCTGCGCCCGCACGTCGTCGGGGACGGACTTGGCGTCGGTGAGATAGGCGATGGGCCCGAAGCGATAGCCGTACACGACGGTGTCGCCGTGCGGCAGGAGGAGCGGCAGGACGCGGATGCCGGCGATGTCGATCGCGGATCCGGGTGCGATGGGCACCGGGGCGAGCCGCGGGATGCTGGTGCCCGGTGGCGGCTGCACGGTAGCGTCGAAGATGTAGTCGAAGCGCCGGGCCAGCTCTTCGAGCGCGGCGGGAGGGCCGTAGGCCGGGAGGCCGGTCTTGTGGCGCATCGAGATGGGGCGCAGGTCGTCGATGCCGTGCACGTGATCGGCGTGCGCGTGGGTGCAGAGCACCGCGTCGAGATCGTCGATGCCGTGCTGCACGAGCTGCAGGCGCAGCT
>DASTHG010000404.1:0-3516 GCA_035718325.1 Gemmatimonadales bacterium
GCCGTGGCGGCGAGCTGGAACTGCGACCCGAGGGGCACCACCGTGGCCGTGTCGTTCAAGCCAAGGGACACGGAAGCAACAGTGCCTACTGTGGTGCTGCCGGTCGTGAAGTCCACGGTGTCCGCGGCCGCGAGTGGCCCACCCTGGAGGTCCTGCACGGCTTGCGTCACGGTCAGCTGGTAGTCGCCGTTCGGATCGAGCGGCGCCGCAGGCGTGAATACGGCCGTCGTAGCCGCTCCCTGAAGCAGGCCCACACTGCCCGCGATCGGGGCCGAGCCGTGCCGCAGTTGCACCGACGAGGAATTGATGGTGCCGCCGTTCACTGGTTCGCTGAATACAACAACGATGTTGGCGTTGAGTGGCACGTCCCGCTTCTTGGGTGGAGGCTCGGTGCGAACTACGACAGGTGGACGCGAGGCCAGAACGAGCACACGCTGTTGATAGAGTGTATCCCCACCCGAACTGACGACGGTGACGTCGAGGGAATCGCCCGCTTGCGCGGTTACCGGAACGGGATCGAAGCCCCCGCCGGATACCATGGTGGCGACGGAACTCGCTGCACCGACGCGACGCAGGATCGCCTGATTTCCATTGGGGACTGTGCCTGGAGAGAGCGAGACGTATACCGCCTCGCCGAGAGCACCTTCCGCCGATGTGGCTCTCGCAGACTGAACGAGGCGAGCAATTGAGATGGGATTAGAGACAATCAGGCCATTGGTCACCGCAATCACCCTGCACGAGGCGCATGGACCGGACGATGGATCGGAGCACGCGAGGATCCAAGCCAGCCCAGCCGTTGCGCTGAGGACAACGGCCCCGATGGGGTGTATGGTGTGCCTAGTCGTTGTCATACGATCACGACCATTCGACGGACGCTCGCTCCATACTTGCTCACTGAGCCCAAACCTTCTCTACCGCCCCGCCCACAACCTCGAACCCGGCCCAGTAGAACGGATGTGACGTCGCCGGCTGGGCAAGTACCGCGCGCTGGGCGCCAGCCAGGGCACTCACCGGATCAGCACCTCTCCCATAACCCTGATAAAAGCGCTCCATCGACGCCGCTGTCGCCCAGTTGACACTCTGCACACTCGCGCGCGTGCCAGTGGGCACCGTACCGGGGGCGAGCGAGACGTACACGACGTCGTTGACGCCCGCACCAACATGCGCCAAGCCCACCCGCTCCCTCGCGCTCAACACGGCGTTCGGAACCGGATTGGAGATGATCAACCCACTGGTCGGAGGTGGCGGCGGTGGTGGCGCGACCAGGTGATCGTCGAGACAGGCGACAAGGCCGGCCGATGCGAGCACCATAACCAACCCACGATTGACAGCGGCTTTCACGGTTGCCCCTGGGCGAGACTGATCCGTCTCACTTGGGTCTCCACGCCGGGCTCGCGTCGGACCACGGCGAATTCGTGAGGTTGACTTGGCCCGAGCCGTCCGCATTCATCACATAAATCTCCGCGTTGCCATCTCGCCAGCTGATGAACGCGAGCTTCGAGCCGTCTGGCGACCAGACCGGCTGCTGGTCCATACCTGTGTTGGTGAGCGAGTCGACACTTTGGCTGTCAGCCGACACGATCCAGATGTAGTCTGCACTCGAGCTGCAGCCGTGCCCGAGCCGGCATGTGTTTACCACGTGCTCAAAGGCGATCCCGGTGCCGTCTGGCGACCATCGAGGGTAGGCGGCAACCCCGCCCGTGAGCTGCGTTATGCCCGAGCCGTCCGCATTCATCACGTAGACTGCACCACTGGTGAAAGCGATTCGTGTTCCGTCCGGTGACCATGCCGGCGCGTCGTCGTCTACGTTTGGGCGGTTGGTGAGGTTGGCCTCCCCGGAACCATCGACGTTCACCACATGAATCTCCATATTCGAACCATCCCACCTCTCGAAGGCGATCTTCGAACCGTCGAGCGACCAGGCCGGATGTCTATTATCTCCCGGATTGTTGCTGAGGTTGACGGAACCCGAGCCATCGGCGTTCACGACGTAGATCTCGGCAAAGCCGGCGTCGAGGGTATCGGTGCGATCCACCGCAATCCTCGTTCCATCCGGAGACCACACCGGATCTCCCTCTCCGGCTGCATCGTGTGTGAGCCGGGTGACGCCGCTGCCGTCTGCGCTCATCACATACAGATCCCACTCGCCGTCGCCTCGGTTGCTCACGAAAGCGATCTTCGTCCCGTCCGGGGACCAGGCAGGTGATTGGTCAACCCCTGGGCTTTTTGTGAGGTTCACGAGCCCTGACCCGTCGGAGTTCATAGTGTAGATGTCGCCATCGGGGTCGTTCCGAGTACTTACGAATGCAAGCTGGCCGGAACCGGGCGACACAACCGCGGCCCTGGTCTCGAAATCCACGAATACGTCTGCCTGGAGATGGTCGCCATCCAGATCTTGGATGTCCCGCGTGATGACCAGCCGATAATCAGTGCTTCCCGTCAGTGGATCGGCAGGAGTGAACGCGACTGTCGTGGCGCTGCCCGTCAATTGCGTCACCTGGCCGACCAAAGTAGTTGAGCCCTGTACCAGTCGCACCGTAGATGCCGTGAGCGTGCTCGGGTCAATGGGCTCGCTGAATACGATCACCATGGTCGCGTTGAGAGGTACATCGCGTTTCTGGGGCGGAGGCTCGGTGCGCACTACTACGGGCGGCCGAGCGGCTGTCACCGTGGATCTAGCCTCGAACACTACGCGCTCGTCGGCATCGAAAACTTGAACGGCGATGGTGTCGCCCGTTTGGGCCGGGACGGGAACGGGGTCGAACCCGCCGTTAAAAACGGTGGTGGTGTCTTGAACTGTATCGCCTAGGGGCTGTACGATCGCATACAGGCCGGCCGGCGCCGTACCTGGCGTGAGCGAGACGTACACGACGTCGCCGCCCTCACCACCATGCGCCAAGCGAACCCGAGCGCTTGCGCTCAACGCGGCATTCGGGACCGGGTTGGATATGATCAATCCGCTCGGCGGAGGTGGCGGCGGTGGCGGCGCGACCAAGTGATCGTCGAGACAGGCGACCAGGCCCGCGAGTACTAGCACGACAGCTATCCGACGATTGAAAGCGGATCTCACGGTTGCCCCAAGGCGAGACTGATCCGTTGGACGGACACTCCAGTCGCGCTTGCTCATCACCGCTCCTGGCTCCCACCGACCGCCGTAAACCCCGCCCAGTAGAACGGATCCCGCGTCGCCGGCTGGGCCAGCAACGCGCGCTGCGCCTCGGCCAGTGCTCGCCCCGGCTCGGCACCACCGGCATAGCCCTGGTAGAACCGTTCCATCAGCGCCGCCGTCGCCCAGTCATCCACCGGCCACAGCGTCGCCACGACGCGGCGGGCGCCGGCGTGGAGAAACGCCCGGGTCAACCCGACCCAATCATCTCCGGGCGGCACATCGGCCAGAGCGCCCGACGCCAGCCCCGTCTGGCACGCCGACAGCACGACAAGATCCGCATCGAGGTGCAACCCGAATACCTCGTGGACTTCGAGGCGGCCATCCTGTTCCTCTCCGGGCGCCAGCTC
>DASTHG010000405.1:0-7254 GCA_035718325.1 Gemmatimonadales bacterium
GACGGCCAACCCCCACGCCGCCGACACCCAGGGGTTGCACACCGCCACGTTCATTCCCAACGAGGCGATCACCACCGTCTTCGAGGCCACGGTGCAGGCGACCGAAGAGTCGATCACCAACGCCATGGTCGCCGCCGAAACGATGACGGGCGCCAACGACGTGCGCGTGTACGCGCTGCCGCACGACCGGTTGCGTGCGGCGCTCCTGAAGTACGGACGGTTGGCGAAATGACCGCGCAGCGGTCATCCCGAGCTCGCGCAGCGAGCGAGGGATCTCGACTCTGCAGAGGCACCAGGTCTCTCGCGGCGCTCGGGATGGCGGTTGTCCTGGCATCCCCGCTGGCCGCGCAGCGCGACACCGTCCTGAGCCAGGTGCGGCTGCCGCACACCTACTACTGGCTCGAGATGTACGTCCCGCAGGTGACGAGCGGTCCGTCGGCGGCGACGTGGTCGCCCGACGGCACCGCCCTCATCTACTCGATGCAGGGGACGTTGTGGCGACAGACGATCGGCGACAGCACCGCCGTGCAGCTCACCGACGGCCCGGGGTACGATTTCCAGCCCGACTGGTCTCCCGACGGCCGACGCGTGGTGTTCGCACGCTGGGCGCACGAGACGATCGAGCTCGAATCGCTCGACGTCGCGAGCGGCGCGGTCACGCCGCTCACCAGGAACGGCGGTGTGAACCTCGAGCCGCGCTGGTCTCCCGACGGGACGCGGCTCGCGTTCGTCTCGACGATGGCGTTCGGGCGCTGGCACGTGTTCGTCGCTCCCGTGCTGAAGGATTCTCTGGGGCGGGCCGTTCGGCTCACGGTGGACACGGCCAGCGCGCTGCCGCGGCGCTATTACAGTCGTTGGGACGCTTATCTCTCACCCTCCTGGTCGCCGGATGGTCGTGAGCTGATGCTCGTCTCGAACCGCGGCCACGTGCACGGCTCGGGGGGCATCTGGCGCATGCCCGCCGAATCGGGCGCCGTGATGCGGGAGATTCGCTACGAGGAGACCAACTGGAAGGCCCGCCCCGACTGGTCGCCCGACGGACATCGCGTCGTTTACAGCTCCTATCTCGGCCGCCAGTGGAACCAGCTGTGGGTCATGACCGCGGACGGCGGCGATCCGGTGCAGCTCAGCTACGGAGAGTTCGACGCCACGAGCCCGCGCTGGTCTCCCGACGGGCGACGGGTAGCGTACGTCTCCAACGAGCACGGCAACACCGCCCTCATGCTGCTCGACATCCCGGGTGGCGCGCGCAACGCCGTCGTCGCGCGGGTACGACGCTATCGCCATGCAGTCGGACGCCTGCATCTCACGCTCAGTGAGGGGACGAGCGGGCGCGCGGTTGCCGCGCGCGTGCGGCTCACCGGGCCGGATGGGCGGGCCTGGGCACCCGACGACGCCTGGCGCCAGGCCGATCTGGCCTTCGACCGTCGCGCGCGCGCGTCCACGTATGAGTACTTCGATGTCGATGGGGCGGCGGATGCGACCGTCCCGGCGGACTCCCTTACGATCGACGTCACGCGTGGTCCGGAGTACCGTCCGTTTCATGCCGTCGTGTCGATCTCCGCCGGATCACACGATACGGTCCGGGTCCGGCTTGACCGGCTCGCGAACCTGCCGGCACGCGGGTGGTGGAGCGGCGATCTGCACGTCCACATGAACTACGGGGGGACCTACCGCAACACCCCCGCCCACCTCGTGCAGCAGGCGCGGGCGGAGGATCTCCATCTCGTCGAGAACCTGATCGTCAACAAAGAGCAGCGCATCCCGGACGTCGGCTACTTCCGGTCCGACGCCGATCCGGCGTCGACGCGCGACTATCAGCTTTTCCATGGACAGGAATTCCATACCGGGTTCTGGGATCACGCCGGCATCCTCGGCCTGCGCGACCACCTGCTGCTCCCCGACTATGCGGGATATCCCAATACCGCCCTGGCCAGCGTGTATCCGCCTAACGCCGTCGTCGCCGATCTGGCACATGCGCAGGGCGGCCTGTTCGGGTGGGTACACCCCTACGACAGCGCGCCCGACCCCTTCGACACGACCGCGGGGCTCTCCTCCGAGCTTCCCGTCGACGCCGCACTTGGCAAGGTGGATTACATCGAGGTGATGGGGTTCTCGAATCATTTGTTCACTTCGGCCGTGTGGTATCGGCTGTTGAATTGCGGCTTCCGCATCCCGGCGGGGGCGGGGACCGATGCGTTCCCCAATTTCGCGATGCAGCACGGCCCCGTGGGACTGGAGCGGGTCTACGTTCACGCCGGCCCTGTGCTGACGCACGCACGCTTTCTGGCTGGTCTAAAGGCGGGCCGAACCTTCGTGACCAATGGGCCGCTGGTGAGCTTGACGGTCGATGGGCATGAGCCGGGTGACGCCATTGCTCTTGCGGCACCGCGGTCGGTCAACGTCCACGTGCGGCTGCAGTCCGCCGTCGCGGTCGACCATCTCGAGGTGATCGGCAACGGCGCTGTCCAGGCGTCGCTGCCGTTGCGGGGGAGCAAGACATCAGCCGACACGACGTTGCAGCTCCCTGTGGCGCGCAGCGGCTGGCTGTTGGTGCGGGCATATGGCGATGGCCCCGTGGAGCCAGTACTCGACCTCTATCCCTTCGCATCGACCTCGCCCGTGTACGTCACCGTCGCCGGCGTGCCGGTGCGCTCGCCCGACGACGCGCGTTTCTTCGTGCAGTGGATCGATCAAGTTACTCGGGCGGCGCGTGCCCACAGTGCGTGGAACAGCGCCGGCGAGCGGGACAGTGTGCTGTCGTTGCTCGACCGGGCGCACGCCGTCTATGCGGCGCAGCAGGGCGCGCCGTGACCGGCGGGTTCGGCATGCCCAATGCTGGCGCCCCGCGCGAGCTCGTGACGTTCGACTTTCTCGTGGGCGCGTGGGACTGCGAATCGAGTGTCCGCGGGCCCGACGGGGTCGTGCGTGAGCGTCCCGCGACGTGGGTGGGGCGTTACATCCTCGATGGGTATGCCATCGCCGACGAATTCCGGCTGCTCGGGCCGGCGGGGGAGGTGGCGATGCTGGGGCAGACGTTGCGCACCTTCAACGCCGATTCCAAGACCTGGGTGATGAAGTGGCTCGACGCCCTCGACGCTTCCTGGCTCGACCTCGGCCCCGAGGAGCTCGGCGGCGTAACGGTGCGGGACGGGACGATCTCCTACCGGCACCGGCGTCCGCGCGGCCGGTCGGGGCGGCTGTTTCCCCTGCAGAGCCTGTTTCGGGTGTCGTTCTTCGACATCGCCGAGGCAGAGTTTCACTGGCGGTCCGAGATATCGACCGACAATGGCGAAACGTGGGCCGAGGTGCAGACGATCGCGGCACGGCGGCCGGCCGCGCCTTAAGCGAGCGCTTCGCGCACCTTGGCGGCGAGCGTCTCCGGGGTAAAGGGCTTCTGCATGAACACGAACTGGGCGTCGAGCACTCCACTGCGCACGATGGCGTCGTCGGTGTAGCCGGAGGTGTAGAGGATCCTGATGCCGGGGCGGACTTTCAGCAGCTGCTCCGCCAGCTCGCGGCCGCCGAGGGCCGGCATGACGACGTCGGTGATGACGAGATCGATGGGGCCGTGGTGGCGGGCGGCCACTTCGAGGGCGAGCTGCCCGTCGGCGGCGTCCAGCACCGTATAGCCCAATCGCTCCAGGACCTGGCGGATCACGCTCCGCACTGCTGTGGCATCTTCCACCAACAGCACCGTCTCCGTGCCCCGCTGCAGCTCGCCCGCACGCCCCGATTCGGTGCGGGTCGCAGGGGCGTCGATCGCGGGGAGGAATACCGTAAAGGACGCTCCCGCGCCCGGAGCGCTCTCGACTCCGACGAAGCCGCCCGCCTGCTTGGCGACTGCGTAGACGGTGGCGAGGCCGAGTCCCGTGCCCTTGCCCTGTTCCTTGGTGGTGAAGAAGGGCTCGAAGATGTGCTCCTGGGTCGCGGCATCCATGCCGATCCCGGTGTCGCTCACCGTGAGCACGACGTAGCGTCCCGGGCGGGCGAACGGCAGGTCTCGCAGCGCCGGCTCGTCGAGCGTGGCGTTGATCGTGACGATCCGGACTTTGCCGCCCTGCGGCATCGCGTCGCGCGCGTTGACCACGAGATTCATCACGATCTGCTCGAGTTGGCCCGGATCGCACAACACCGTCGCCGGCTCGGCGGTGAGCTCGGACTCGAGCGCGATGTCTTCCCCGATCACCCGCTTCAGCATTTTCTCCGTACCGGCGACGATCGCGTTGACGCTGATCGGCCGGGGCTGAATCACTTCCTGGCGGGAGAAGGCGAGCAGCTGCCGTGTGAGCGTGGCGGCGCCGCGCGCCGCCTTGAGGATCTCCTCGATGTCGGCGCGGCGGCTGTCGCCCGCGGGGAGATCCCCGAGCAGCAGATCGCCGTAGCTCGTGATGACGGTGAGCATATTGTTGAAGTCGTGCGCCACGCCGCCGGCCAGGCGTCCCACCGCTTCCATCTTCTGCGCCTGATTGAGCTGCTGTTCGAGCTGCTTGAGGCTCGAGATGTCGTGCACCAGGGCTACGACGCAGGGGGTGCCTGAGAAATCGACCTGCTCCAGCGCCACCAGCACGTGGCGCACGGCTCCGTCTTTCCCCTGCACGGTCAACTCGAGCTCCTGCGCCGCCCCGCCGCCCCGGCTGAGCCGCTCCATGACGCGGACCCGGTCGGCGGGGTCGCGCCAGAACGCGATGTCGAACGCCGTGCGCCCGATGACCTCCTCGCGCGTGCGGCCGATCATGCGCAGGAACGCGGCATTGACGTCGACGTACCGTCCTTCGCCCAGTGTGCTGATCGTGATGCCCACGGGACTCGCCTGGAAGACGCGCTCGAAGCGCTGCTCGGACTCGCGCAACGCGGCTTCGGCGCGCCTGCGCTCGCGACGGCTCGCGGCCTCGCGCAGCTCGCGCTGGATCGCCGGGACGAGGCGGCGCAGGTTCGACTTGTTGAGGTAGTCCTGCGCGCCCATTCGCATCGATTCGACGGCCGCATCTTCGCCGATCGTGCCGGACACGAAGATGAACGGCATGTCGGGATCGCGCTGGCGGAGTACGTCGAGTGCTGCCCGGCCGCTGAACTGCGGCATGCTGTGGTCACTCAACACGAGATCCCAGGCCTGCCGGTCGAGCGCGGCGCGCATCGAGGCCGCGTCATACACGCGCTCGTACGTCGTGTCGTAGCCGCCGCGAGTCAGCTCGCGCACGACCAGCACGGCGTCGTTCTCGTTGTCTTCGACGAGCAGCAGACGCAGCGGTTCCCCCATCCCGGCCCCCCTTACCACTACGATGGGAAAAGCCGCGCCGCTCGGGTAGGGTTTCCCGGTCGCCCGCTTGTAGGATTTTCCCTACATGGAGCGCGGCAGGCCCCAAAACGACGACAGCCCGGCGAGTCGCCGGGCTGTCGTGTGCTCAGAGTGCCGGACCGGCCGGCCTCGTTCAGAAGATGTTGAAGGCGCTGCTCGCCTTGAGGGGCAAGGCGCCCGATTGTGCCGTGATCGTGTAGCCCACGCCGGTGTTGTTGATGTTCAGGTCGCCGAACGTCGCCACACCATGCGATGCCCCCACGATCTTCGTGCCCGAGAGCACGCTGCCCGCACCACCGGCGTTCGTCCCCATGGCCATCGTGACGCTGGCGCTGTATGCGGTATCCACGTTCCCGAACCCGTCCTCCGCCGTTACCTGGACGGGGGGCGTGATCGAGGAGTTGGCCGCGGTGTTGCTCGGCTGCACAGTGAAGACGAGCTGCGTGGCGGCCGCCGGCGCGATGTTGAACGTCGCGCTCGTCGTGCCCGTCACGCCGCTGGCGGTCGCCGTCAGCGTGTACCCGGCTCCGGCTTTGTCGATGCTCAAGCCCGCGAACGTCGCCACACCGCTCACCGGCGTCTGCAGCGTCGTGCCGGAAAGGGTGGCGCCCGCCGTTCCGGTGCTGGGCGTGATGGAGAGCGTCACATCGTTGCCGAACGTCGTGACCACGTTGCCCAGCGCATCGAACGCTGTGACCTTGATCTGCGGTGAGATACTCTGCCCGGCGGTGCGGTTGCTCGGCGCCACCGTGAAGAGCAGGTGATCGGCGATGCCCGCCGTGATCGAGAACGCGGTGCTGATGTCGCCGGTCGAGAGCCCGGTGCCGGTGACCTGCAACCGATATCCGCTGCCCGACGCATCGATGCTGAGATCGCTGAACGTCGCGACCCCCTTCACCAACTGGCCATTGCCGGTCGTCGCCGCCGTCGACCCGGAGAGCGTGCCGTTGTTCGGGTTGGCGAACAGCGCCACCGTCAGCGTCCCGTTGTAGCTCGTATCCCGGTTGCCGAACGCATCCTCCACCTCGGCCTGGACTGCAGGCGCCATGGCGACTCCCGACGCCGTGGGGGAGGGCGGATCGACGGTGAACGAGACCTGCGACCCTGTCGCGGCGTTGATCGCGAACGTGCTGCTGGTCGCGCCCGTCACGCCAGCCGCCGTCACCGACAGCCGGTATCCCGTCCCCTTCTTGGTAATCCCCAGGTCGGTGAAGCTCACCACGCCGCCCACGGCGGCCTTGGTCAGCGTCCCCGAGAGGACAGCGCCGGCCGTGCCGGTGCCGCCCGTGATCTGCACCGTCACGTTGCCCGTGAAGCCGGTGAGCAGCGCGTTGGACGCATCGCGCGCTTCGAGTGTCACCGTCGAGATCGTCTGACCCGCGGTCGTGGCCGTGGGCTGTGCCGTGAACACGAGGTGGTTCGCCGTGCTCGCCGTGATATCGAACGGATCGCTCGTGACGGTGGGCAGCGTCGACGTCGCGTCGAGCGTGTAGCCGACGCCGGCGTTGTCGATGCTCATGTTGTTGAACGTCGCGAGACCCGCCACCGCCGCCTTCGTCGCGGTGCCGCCGAGCGTGCCGGCGCTCGGGTTGGTGTGGATGGCCAGCGTGACGTTGCCGGTGAAGCTCGTGGCGACGTTGTTGTTCGCGTCGAGCGCCGTCAGCTCGATCTGCGGCGTAATCGTGGCCAACGCCCCGGTCGTAGACGGTGCAATCGTGTACACCAGGTGCGTCGCTACGTCGGGTGTGATCGTGAAGAAGCCGCTCGTCGCCGCCGTGACGGCGTCCGGATTATCGGTCGCGGTCAACTTATAGATGCCGCTCTTGTCGATACTCAGGCCGGAGAATGTCGCCACCCCGCCGGCCGCCACGGCCGTATTGGTCCCTGTGAGGCTGGCGCCCGGAGCACCCGTGCCGCTCGTAATGCCGAGGGTCACGGTACCGGTGAAGCCCGAC
>DASTHG010000406.1:0-5260 GCA_035718325.1 Gemmatimonadales bacterium
GAATGCGCGACGGGATCGCCGAGGACGGCGAGCAGCCGTGTGTTACCGCCGATCCTCACGCCGCGCCTCGGCCGCCAACCGGTCGGCGACCGTGGCGATCAGCGCCTCCAGCTCGGCGCAGGTGTCCCGGTACACTTCGAGGTCGCCGCCGAAGGGATCGCCCACTTCGGCATCTTCGCCGGTCTTGCCCACGTACTCGCCGAGCACGTGCACGCGACCCTCGCCCCCCAGCTCGTGCACCCGGGCGCGGTGGTGGCGAGCCATCGTGAAGATCACCCCGGAATCTTCGACGATCTCCCGCGTAAGCAACCGCGCGCGGTGGCCGGACAGGTCGAGCCCCCGCTCCAGCGCCACCAGGTAGGCGCCCTCCGATGCGGGCGCCCCATCCCACGCACCGGTCCCCGCCGACTCGACGGACACGTCCTCGACGCCGCGCTCGTGCAATGCGCGCTGCAGCAGCGCCTCGGCGAGCGGACTGCGGCAGATGTTGCCGGTACAGACGAAGAGAATCCGCTTCATGGAGCGAGCATCCCCGCTCCCGCGCGCAGCGCGGCGAGCGACACCGCGCCGGGGCGTATCACGCGCGGCTGCGGCCCCGTGCAATCGACCACCGTCGAAGGCGGGCGATTGCCGAGCACTCCGCCGTCGAGCACCATGAGCTGACCGGCCGTGACGGCGTCCCGGAAGTCTCTGAGCACGGCCTCCGCACCTGGTGCCGGGGGCAATCCCGGGATGTTCGCCGACGTCGACGTCAGCGGCTCGCCGAGCTCCGCCACCAGGCTCACGATGAGTGGATGCGACGTCCACCGCACGGCGATGCCTCCTTCCGGTCCCCGCAGGAGATCGGGGAGCCGGCCTCCCCCACCCGGCAACACGAGCGTCAGTGGTCCCGGCCAAAATGCCCGCGCCAACGCCCGTGCCGACTCGGTAAACGCGAGTCCCTGAGCCTCGGCCATTTCGCGGCTCGAGACGAGCAGCAAGAACGGCTTGCCCGCTACCCGCCCCTTGAGCGTGGCCAGCGCTTCCACGTCCCGCGGAGCAGGCCGGGATCCCAAACCGTACACCGTTTCGGTGGGATAGGCGAGCAACCCGCCGGACCGCAGATGCTCCACCACTCCCGGAATTGCGCGCCGGGCCTCTGCCGGCGTCGTGAACGCAATCGCTTTCACTCTTCCTCGTGCGCCAGCAGCTCGGCGATGCGCCAGTCGTCTTCCGACGTGACCTTCAGATTGCGCGCGGCTCCCTGGACGACTTCCACCGTGAAGCCCGCGTGTTCCACGACCTCCGCATCGTCGGTCGGAGCCGCGCCGTTCTCCGGCCAGCGTTGATACGCCTCCAGCAGCATGCGGCCGGGAAATCCCTGCGGGGTCTGCGCCCGCCACAACCGCGCGCGCGACACCGTGTGTGCCACTTTGCCGTCGTCGTCCACGTCCTTGATCGTGTCGGCGACGGGAATCGCGGCCACGGCGCCGACGCCGGCGCGCGCCCGCTCGATCACGGCAGCGATCGTCGTGGTCGAGACGAATGGCCGTGCCGCGTCGTGCACCAGCACCACGGCGGGCGGCGGGTTCAGCAGTCGCAGACCGGCGCGCACCGAATCGGCGCGCGTCGTGCCCCCGGCCACCACGACCAGGCGTTCGCCGACGAGCGCCGCCAGCCAGGTCGGCGGATGCTCGGTCGTGCCCGGGGGCAGCGTCACCACGATGCGACAAACGTCCCGGTGATCGAGAAAGAGCCGCAATGCCCGCAACAGCATCGGCACGCCACGGATTGGGCGGAACTGCTTCGGCTCCCCGGGGCCGGCGCGCACGCCCGCTCCCGCCGCCACCACGACGACGCCGACGTCAGGCGACGAGCCGGCGCGCGAGCTCACCGACATGCTCGATCGCCTCGACCTGGAGCCCCGCGGCGACTCTCGATCGGGCGGACAGAAAGACGCGCCTGAACCCCTGCCGTTCGGCCTCGGCGAGGCGACGCTCCAGCCCCGAGACGGGACGCACCTCGCCTCCGAGACCGACCTCTCCGAGGAACAGCGCATCGGCGGGAGCGGGACGGTCGTGCACGCTCGACACCAGGGCCGCCAGCACCGCGAGATCGCTCGAGGGCTCGAGCAGCCGCACGCCGCCCGTCACGTTGACGAAGACGTCGAGGGCGGCGACGGGAAGCGCGCCGCGGCGCTCCAATACCGCCAGCAGCACCGCCAGCCGGCGCTGATCGAGCCCCGTGGCGACACGCTGGGGCGTGCCGAACCCCGCCTTCGACGCGAGAGCCTGTACTTCGACCAGCATCGGCCGCGTGCCCTCCATCAGGGCGGTGACGGCGGAGCCCGAGACCCCGGTGTGGCGGCCGGCGAGGAACGTCGCCGCGGGATCGGCGACGGGCTCCAATCCCTGCGTCGTCATGCGAAACACGCCGATCTCGTCCACCGATCCGAAGCGGTTCTTCACCGCGCGCAGAATGCGGTGGTCGAGCGTCGGCTCACCCTCGAAATACAACACGGTATCGACGATGTGCTCGAGCGTGCGCGGTCCCGCGATGCCGCCGCCCTTGGTCACGTGCCCCACCAGGAACACCGCCGGGCCCGACTCCTTGGCAAACCGCATCAGCCGAGCGGCGCATTCACGCACCTGGCCGACGTTGCCCGGGGCGCCCTCGAGCTCCTCGGTGTAGGTCGTCTGGATCGAATCGAGGAACACGACGCGTGCTTGGACGGCGACGGCGTGGTGCAGCACGCTTTCGAGGTGCGTCTCGCCCAGTACCTGAACCGCTCCGGCGTCCTCGCGCAACCGGACGGCCCGAAGCTGCATTTGCTGCGGCGATTCTTCCCCCGAGACATAGAGCGTCGCAACGCCGGCGCTTTCCAACCGCGCCGCCACCTGGAGCAAGAGCGTCGACTTGCCGATCCCCGGCTCACCGCCGACGAGGACCACGGACGCAGGGACGACGCCGCCGCCCAGCACGAAGTCGAATTCGTTTATTCCCGTACGCCAGCGCGCGACCTCCTGGCTCTGGACGGCCGACAGGCGGATGGGCGGACGCGCCGGCACGATGGCCCGCCCGACCGCGCGACCGCCGATACGCCCTTTCACCTTCGTGACCGGCTCTTCCGCGAGAGTATTCCACGCCCCACACGCGTCGCAGCGACCCGCCCATTTGGGATGCTCCGCGCCGCACTCGGTGCAGCGGAAGACCGAAGAGGACCTAGGCAACCGTCACTCCGGGGGGCGCGTCGCGGTTGGTGCGGTTGTCGAAACGCGTGTATTCCTTCTTGAAGTACAGCTGCACGGTCCCCGTCGGGCCGTTCCGCTGCTTGCCCACGTTGAGCTCGGCGAGCCCTTCGATGTTGTTGCCGTCCTTGTCCGTCGGGCCGTCATACATCTCCGGCCGATAGATGAACATCACCACATCGGCATCCTGCTCGATGGCACCGGATTCACGCAGGTCGGACAGCTGCGGTTTGCGATGTTCGCCGCCGCGTTGCTCCGGTGCCCGGGACAGCTGCGACAGGGCCAGCACCGGGACGTCGAGCTCCTTGGCGAGGGCTTTCAGCGAACGGGAGATGTAGGAGACCTCCTGCTGCCGGTTCTCGATGTCCTGTGGCCCCTGCATCAACTGCAGGTAGTCCACCACCAGCAACCCGATTTCATGCTCGGCCTTGAGGCGGCGCGCTTTCGACCGCATCGCGAGCGGGGTGAGACCGGCCGAATCGTCGATCCAGATTTGCGCAGAGCTGAGCAGGCCCGCGGCGCGCGCCAGCTTGGGATAGTCCTCGTCGCGCAGCGCGCCGCGCCGCAGCCGCTGGGCGTCGACCAACCCCTCGGAGCACAGCAGGCGCTGGACCAGCTGGTCCTTGGACATTTCCAGCGAGAAGATCGCCACCTTCACCCCATGCTCGATCGCCGCGTGCTGCACGACGTTCAAGGCGAACGCCGTTTTCCCCATCGAGGGTCGCGCAGCGAGAATCACGAGGTCGGAGCGCTGGAAACCCGCCGTCATCTCATCGAGGTCCCGGAAGCCGCTCGGGACACCCGTGAGCGCTCCGGCCCGGCCCTGCATCTGCTCGATGCGCTCCATCGTCGGCCAGATGAGCTCCTTCAACCGCAGGAACTCCTCGGAGCGCCGGAACTGGGCCACCTGGAAGATGCGATGCTCGGCGTTGTCGAGGACTTCGCTCGAGTCGCCGTGCGTCGCGTAGACGTCCTGAATGATCTCGGTCGCGGCCTCTACGAGGCGTCGCAGTACCGCTTTGTCCCGAACGATGCGGACGTGATTCTCGACGTTGGCCGCCGTCGGCACCACATCGATCAGGGCGGCGATGTACTCCATGCCGCCAACGCGATCGAGATCGCCGCGCCGGGCGAGCTCTTCGCGCAACGTGACGGGGTCGATCACCTCGCCTTTTTCGGTGAGGCTGAGCATCGCGCGGAACAGGATGCGATGCGCTTCCTTGTAGAACATCGCATCGTCCAGGAGCTCGGCCGCCTTGAGCGCGGCGTCCTGGTCGAGCAGCATCGCCGCGAGCACAGCCTGCTCGGCGTCGTTGCTCCAGGGCGCTTTGCGCCCCGGGAATTCAAGATCAGCCGTCGAGGAGACGGTGGGCGATGCGGACGTCATCCCAGGTTGGCTTCTTCCAGTTCGGGTTTCGCAGCAGCGCGGCGGGGTGGTAGGTCACGATCACCGGAATACCCCGGAAGCGGTGGACTCTGCTCCGCAATGCGCCAAGCGACTGTTTCGTGTTCAGCAGCGTCTGTGCCGCCGTATTCCCCATCGCGAGGATCACTCCTGGCCCGATGAGCTCGATCTGCCGGAAGAGGTACGGCACACAGGCGGCGATCTCGTCGTACTGCGGTGTGCGGTTCTCCGGCGGCCGGCACTTCACGATGTTGCAGATATATACCTGCTCCCGAGCCAGGCCGATGGCGGAAAGAATCTTGGTGAGCAGCTCCCCGGCTTTGCCGACGAACGGGCGACCGGTCTCATCTTCCGTCTTCCCCGGGCCCTCGCCCACCACCACGAGCCGCGCACGGTCCGCCCCTTCCCCAGGCACGGTGGTGGTGCGCCGCTCGCACAGGCGACACTTGGTGCACCCTGCGACGAGGTCGGCGATCTGGGCGAGCGTCGTGGCGCGCTGCACGGGATCTGAGCTGAAAAGATCCTGTGCGGGCGGATCATATGTGAGGCCGATGGGGGGGAGGTCCCCTGCACTGGTTTTCCCCGGGTTCGCGACCGCAGGGAGTCCTTTCAGGGCGCCCGGGGTTAG
>DASTHG010000407.1:0-3888 GCA_035718325.1 Gemmatimonadales bacterium
AGATCGTACAGCTCGCATCCCTCGAGGGCGCGTACTTCCGGCTCGATGTCTCGCGGCACGGCGATGTCGACGAACACGCGGCGGCGCGCACCGCCCGTGGCGATCGCGCCCTGTACGACGTCGCGGCTCACGACCGCGTGCGGCGCACCGGTCGAGCAGATGATCGCGTCGGCGTGGGCGATGGCGTTGGCCAGCTCGTGCCATCCCAGCGCTTCCGCGTCGCAGCGCTGTGCCAGCTCCCGGGCATGGGCGGCGGTGCGGCTGATGACCCGCAGCCCGGCGGTGGCCCGGCGCAGCGCCAGCCCCGCAAGGCGGCCCATCTTCCCCGTACCGACGAGCAGCACCGAGAGCCGATCGAGCGGGCCCGCGACGTCACGCACCAGTCGAATCGCCTCGGTGCTGACGCTCGTCGGGAGGTGGCCGATGTCCGTCTCGGATCGCGCGCGGCGACCGGCCTGCGCGGCGGCGCGGAACGCGGCGCCGAGCACCGGTCCCGAAGTGCCTGCTTCCTGCGCGGTCCGCAACGCGGCGGCCACCTGGCCTTGAATCTCCGATTCGCCCACCACCATCGAATCGAGTCCAGCGGCGACGCGACACAACCGGCGCACGGCATCGACACCGGTCTCGTGGTACGTGTGCGGCTCGAGCGCCGTCGACGGCACCCCGGCGATGTTCGCCAACAGCTCGAGCAACGCATCCGACGCGTCGACCGGCGCCGCGTAGATCTCGGTGCGGTTGCACGTCGAGAGAATCGCGAGCTCGGTGAACGGCGCACGCGGGTCCTGGCGCGACTCATGGAGCACGCGCTGTTGCGCAACGGGCCCGAGCGCGAGCCGTTCCCGCAGTGCGACAGAAGCGGTTCGATGGTTGACGCCGGTGCAGGCCAGCGGCATGGCGCAGCTTACGCCGCGCGCGCGCCGCTGAGAATCCGAAAGCCTACGCCCGTAGTACTACGGAGGAACGTACCCCTGTCAGCCGCCGCGGACGCCCACTTCGTCGAGGTGGTCGAGCAAGTCGGCGGGGTCCTGGTAGACGCGGTACGCGCCCGCGCGCTCCAGCTCGTCCTGGCCGTATCCGCCGGAGAGCAGACCGATCGACAAGGCGCGGGCCCGACGGGCGGCGAGCAGGTCCCACACGCTGTCGCCCACGACCACCGCATCGGTGACCGGGACGCCGAGCCGCTGCAGGGCGGCGATGAACAGATCGGGATCGGGCTTGGCGTGCTCGACCTGGTCGCGGGTGATGATCGGGACACTCGGCGGGACGCCGAGCAGCTCGAGGGCCGGGCGGGCACTCTGCATCCACCCGCTCGTCGCGATGGCCCAGGGGACGCCCAACTGCGAGAGGCGGCGCAGCAGCTCGCGTGCCCCGGGCAGCGGCCGGACGGCCCCGGCAATGCGGGCATAGGCCTCGGCATGGTAGCGCTTCATCTGCTCGGCCTGCTCCGCGGTCACCTGGCGCCCCGTCTCACGCAGCAGCGCGTCGACCAGCAGCCCGCCGCTCATACCAATGCGGCGATGGATGCGCCACACCGACAACTCGACGCCCACGCGCTCCAGCGCTTCGCGCCAGGCGAGGACGTGCTCGTAGACGCTGTCGACCAACGTCCCATCGAGATCGAAGACGAACGCGGGAGCGCTGCTCACGGACGACTCCCGCCGAAGCGCCGGCCGAGAATGACCTTGGCGAGCAGGCGGTCCGTCGCGGGGGTGAGTCCGATGCCGACCCCGGCGTTGAACTCCCACTCGGCGCCGAAATCGATGTCCACCGCCGGGAAGAGCTGCTGTTCGCTGCGGTCGAGCGGCGCCGGGTTGGCGATCGGTCCGAACGCCCCGTAATACTCGAGCGCCACCGTGACGCGGGGCGTCACGTCGAGCGATGCGAGGGCGTTGGGAGAGAAGCCGAACCCTGCTCCCGCGCCCGGCCCCTTGAGCGAGCGGTCGATCACGGGAGTGAGCGAGACATACGCGCGGCCGAAGCGTTTATCGACGATCGGCCGAATTTCCCAGGTCCAGGTGTCCTGCGAGTACGTGCGCCGTTGATATCCGATCTCCTGCGACAGACTCACTCCCACGGGCCAGTGCCAGCGCTCGGGTACGCTCACCCGCGGCCGCAGGTGATCGCCCACCCACTGCCACCCCACGCGCGGGTCGGCGCTCGTGAAGACATACACCCCGACCTCGAGCCACTCGGTGAAGCCGTGTGTGATCTCGATCGTTTCATGCACGGCGTGGCGGGACGAGACCACCCCGGGGGTGCTGTCACCCGAAGCGCGGAAGGTGTAGTTGCTGTGCAGCTCGACCATGGTTGCGCCGCGCGGGACGAGCTCGGCGCCGTAGACCTGGATTTCGTAGTTGTCCTGTGCCCATGCGACACGACTCCAGGCCATGACAGCCACAAGGGACAAGGCGACGACGCGCATGCCACAAGATATGCGCCCTTTCCCAGCGGGGCGGGAGCGTGCAACTTGCCCGTCCCATGTTGCGCACCACCTACCATCTCACGAGTGACACCGAAGCCCATGCGACGGTCAAAGCACGGGACATCGCGCGCGAGCAGACCGTCGAAGTCCCCGAAGACACGGCTCCGGAAGTCGAAGCCCGGCTCGTCGGCCGCATCGAGTCGCTCGAGCCCGATGGCAGCGGCCGCTGGCGTGTCGTGATCGCATACGATCCGGTGATCGTCGGCGGAGACGTCACCGAGCTGTTTAATCTCCTGTTCGGCAACATCTCGATGAAACCCGGCGTGCGGCTCATCGATCTCGAATTCCCCGAGTCGCTGTTGCGTGCGTTGCCCGGTCCGCGCTTCGGCATCCCCGGCATCCGCGAGGTCTGTCACGCCCCGCGCCGTCCCCTCGTCTGTACCGCGACCAAACCGCTGGGGCTCGATGCACAAGCCCTCGCCGAATTGTGCTATCGCTTCGCCCGCGCGGGCGCGGACATCGTCAAGGACGACCACAATCTTGCCGACCAGCCCCCGGCGCCGTTTGGCGAGCGGGTGGAGCGGTGCCAGGACGCGGTCGAGCGCGCCAATCGCGAGACGGGCGGACGCACACTCTACTTCCCGAATATCACCGGTTCGCTCACCGGGTTCGCCGACCGGCTCGCGGCGACGGCGCGCGCCGGGTGCCGCGGCGTGCTCGTGAACCTGCTGCCGCAGGGCGTCGACGCGGCGCGGGCGATCGGCGAGCGCGGGCTCGTCGTCTTGTCGCACCCCACGATGAGCGGCGCATTCTTCGGGACCGACCACGGCATCGCCGCCGACGTGCTGTACGGCCTGCTCTACCGGGTGATCGGGTCGGATGGCGTGGTCTATACCAACGTCGGCGGACGGTTCGCCTACTTCACCCTCGAGCTGTGCCAGGCGATCAACCGGCGGCTGCGTGCGCCGCTCGGCCCCACACGCCCCGCCTTCCCGGTGCCGGGGGGCGGCGTCGATGCCGCACGCATCGCGCACTGGCTCGATCTCTACGGCAACGACACGATGTTTCTGATCGGCTCGAGCCTGTTGCGCGCTCCGGATCTCGAGGTGGCGACGCGCGCGGTGGTCGAGCAGGTGCGCGCACGCGGCTAGGGGGCCAATGGTGACGCCGGGGGTGGGGGCGGAGGACCGTTGGACGCGGGGGCGCTCGACCCCGGCCAACATTTCGAATCTCAATGCTTGCCAGGGGAGATGATGTCCAGCCCGCGCGGCCCCCGCGTCCTCGTGTCCATCGCCCCCACCCCCGGCGCCACAAACTCTTTTTCTCGTCAGCCGCTGGCGCCGGTGTAGCGCTTCAGCGCCGCGCGCCACAACAATCGCGCCAGCACGAATGCCGCGGTACCGACCGCCGCCGCCGCCAGTCCGATGAGCGGCGACAACCGCCCGGTGAGCGCGGACGCGGGGACC
>DASTHG010000408.1:0-6057 GCA_035718325.1 Gemmatimonadales bacterium
CCGGCCGCAGTTCTATTTCCGGACGACGGATGTGACGGGGTCGGTGGAGCTGCCGGCGGGGGTGGAGATGGTGATGCCGGGGGACAACACGAAGATGGCGATCGAGCTGATCACGCCGATCGCGATGGAAGAGGGGCTGCGGTTCGCGATCCGGGAAGGCGGCCGGACGGTCGGTGCGGGAGTGGTCACGAAAATCAAGAAGTAAGGCGTCATCGGTTGTCGGTCATCGGGAACACCCGATGACCGATGACTGATTACCGATAACGGGGTTCAGATGCCGCGCGAAAACATCATCATGGAATGCACCGCCTGTAAGAGTCGGAATTACTTCACGACCAAGAACCGGCGGAAGCATCCGGAGCGGGCCGAGTGGAACAAGTACTGCCCGCGTTGCAACAAGCAGGTGGCGCACAAGGAATCGAAGTAGCCGTGGCGACGGAAGCGCTCGTCGAGAGCAAGAAAACCGTAGTCGGCAGGCTGATCGATTTCTTCCGCGAGGTGCGCGGGGAAATCCAGAAAGTCACCTGGCCGACGACGGAAGAGCTGCGCAAGGCCACGCTGGTGATCGTGATCTTCGTGGCGCTGCTCGGCGTGTTCATCGGCATCATGGACTGGTTGCTGCAGGAGATCCTGGTGAAGGGTCTCGCGGGCCTGTTCCGGTGAGCGAGCACCGCTGGTACGCGATCCAGGTCACCGCCGGTCACGAGAACAAGGTCCGCTCCCTGGTGCAGCGGCGGATCCAGGAAGACCCGCGGCCTGAAACCGAGCGCCCGATCCGCCAGGCCCTGGTCCCCACGCAGGAAGTCGTGGAGATCAAGAGCGGTAAGAAGGTGACGGTCGAGCGCAAGATCTACCCGGGCTACGTCTTGGTGGAGATGGTGCTCAACCAGGAGACGATCCACGTCATCAACGGCATTCAGGGGGTCATCAAGTTCGTCGGCACGGGCCGGCTGCCGATGGCCCTGCGCCCCGATGAGGTGAACCGGTTGCTTGGTATCGCAGAGCCGGTGGCGGAAGAGGAGCCGAAGGAGGAGATCCCGTTCCTCATCGGTCAGGTGGTGGAGATTACCGAAGGGCCGTTCTCGGACTTCAGCGGGACGGTGGAAGAGGTGCTCTCGGATAAGGGAAAGGTGCGGGTGTCGGTGTCGCTGTTCGGGCGCCCCACGTCCGTGGAGCTGGATTATCTGCAGCTGAAGGCTCACTAAGCAGGATCCGGCCACCACGCCGGTAACCCGTGGGAGCTTGTGGCGTTCGCAAGCGAGAGGAGATGACGATGGCGAAACCGATCATGGCGATGGTGAAGCTGCAAGTGCCCGCCGGGCAGGCCACACCGGCCCCGCCGGTGGGTACGGCCCTCGGTCCTCACGGCGTGAACATCATGGACTTCGTGAAGCAGTTCAACGCGAAGACCCAGAACGCCATGGGGATGATCACCCCGGTCGAGGTGACGATCTTCAAGGATCGCACCTTCACGTTCATTACCAAGACCCCCCCGGCGGCCGTGCTCCTGAAAAAGGAAGCCGGCATCGAGAAGGGGTCCCCCACCTCGAATCGCACCAAGGTGGGCAAGGTGACGAAGGCCCAGGTCCAGAAGATCGCCGAGTTGAAGATGCCCGATCTGAACGCGACCAGCCTCGAGTCGGCCATGAAGATGGTCGCGGGCACGGCGCGCTCGATGGGCCTCGAGGTAACCGACTGATGCGTACCCACGGCAAGCGGTTCACCACCGCGGCAGCGACGCTGGAGCGGCGCTTTTACCCGGTGCGCGAAGCGGTCGAGCAGGTGAAAAAGGCCGCCTTCGCCAAATTCGACGAATCGGTCGACGTGGCGGTGCGGCTCGGGGTCGACCCCAAGCACGCCGATCAGATCGTGCGCGGCACCGTCTCCCTCCCCAACGGGACGGGCAAGACGGTGCGCGTGCTGGCGATCACGTCCGGCGACAAGGCCAAGGAAGCGGAGACGGCCGGGGCCGATTTCGTCGGCACCGACTACATCCAGAAGATCAAGGACGGCTGGCTCGACTGTGACGTCATCGTGGCGACGCCCGACGTCATGGGGCAAATGGGCGCCCTCGGCAAGATCCTCGGGCCCAGAGGCCTGATGCCCAATCCCAAGGCGGGGACGGTGACGATGGACGTCGGTCGGGCGGTCAAGGAGCTGAAGGCGGGGAAGATCGAGTTCCGCGTCGACAAGGCGGGAATCGTGCATGCCCCGATCGGGAAGAAGTCGTTCACGGCCGAGGCGCTGGAGCAGAACCTCCAGGCGTTCATGGAGGCGATCGTGCGCGCCAAGCCGTCGGCAGCCAAAGGCCACTACGTGCGGTCGGTGACGGTGTCCAGCACCATGGGGCCGGGCGTCGCCCTCGACCCGGCGGGATACCACGCATGAAAGCGACCAAAGCGCAGAAGCAGGAAACGGTTACGGCGCTGGTCGGCCGGCTGCAACGCTCCTCGACCATCTACCTGGCCGATTTCACGGGGCTCAACGTCGCCAAGGCGACGGACCTGCGGCGCAAGTTGCGGGCGGCCGGTGTCGATTACGTGGTCGTCAAGAACACGCTGGCCAAACGGGCCTTGGACCAGGCCGCGATCACCGGGCTGTCGGAGCACCTCGCGGGGCCCACGGCCCTGGTGTTGGCGGGGCAGGACCCGGTCAGCGCCGCGAAGGTCCTCACCGACTTCGCCAAGGAGCACGAGCGGCCGGCGATACGCGTTGGACTCGTAGAAGGGAAGACGGTGGCGCCCGACCAGGTGAAGCGGTTGGCGACACTGCCCTCGAAGACGGAGCTGCTCGCCCAGCTGGGCGGAGCGTTCCAGGCGCCGATGGCGGGGTGGGTCGGCGCGTTGCAAGGCTTGCTCCAGATGATGGTGGGCGCCCTCGAAGCGCTCAAGACTCGGCGCGCCGACGGCACGGCGTCCTAAACGGCAGGAGACGAACGACATGGCTACGCAGACCAGTATGAGCAAAGACGAGATCCTCGACGCCATCGGGAACATGTCGGTGTTTGAATTGGCGGAGCTGATCGAAGCGTTCAAGTCGAAGTTCGGGGTGACCATCGCGGCGCCGGTCGCGGCGGCGCCGGCCGGTGCGGCGGCGGCGGCTCCGGCGGTCGAGGAGCAGAGCGAGTTCACCGTCATCCTGAAGAGCGGCGGGGACAAGAAGATCCAGGTCATCAAGGAAGTGCGGTCGATCACGAGCCTGGGCCTGAAAGAGGCCAAGGATCTGGTCGAGGCGGGGGGGAACGTGAAGGAAGGCGTCTCCAAACAGGAAGCCGAAGAGATCAAAAAGAAGCTCGAAGCACAAGGCGCAGTCGTCGAGCTGAAGTAGACCGCGATCGCCCGCGCCAATTCCGGCGCGCGGCGCACTCGTGGCCTTCTTCGGTTCGGACGACATGCGCGGATACGGTCACACACCTGCTCGATTCGTCGAGCCTCGCTGCTCATCCCCGGATTGGAGGCCCAATCCGGGGACGCGAGGCCTTTTGCGTTGCCCGAGGGTTTGACACATGACGAAAACTGTCCCGGTAGTGTCGTTCGCCAAGCTGGAGACGGGGATGCCGATGCCCCATCTCCTCGACATACAGACGCGCGCATTTCAGTCCCTGTTGCAGCCGGACGGCAAGGGCGCCGAGCGCGCCGACGTCGGGTTGGAGCGGGTCTTCAAGGACCTGTTCCCGATCGCGGACGTGAACGGGAATTACTCCCTCGAGTTCGTGAAGTACGCGCTCGGGGAAGCCAAGTATTCGGTGGAGGAGTGCATCGAGCGCGACATGACGTACTCGGTGCCGCTCAAGGCGACGCTGCAGCTGGTCGTCATGGAAGAAGTGGGCGAGACGACGAAGACCAAGCGCCCCAAGAACATCATCGAGAAAGAAGTCTACCTCGGCGAGCTGCCGATCCTCACGCCGCTCGGCACCTTCGTGATCAACGGCGCCGAGCGGGTGATCGTGTCGCAGCTGCACCGCTCCCCCGGGGTCGTGTTCGAGGAGAGCGTGCACCCCAACGGGCAGCGTCTCTTCTCGTCGCGCATCATCCCGTTCCGCGGGAGCTGGGTGGAGTTCACGATCGACATTCACGACGTGATCTACGTCCACATCGACAAGAAGAAGAAGTTCCCGGCGACGGCGCTGCTGCGGGCCTTCGGCTACGGCACCAACGCCGAGATCCTAAAGCTGTTCTACGCCACGAAGGACATCGACATCACGGGCAAGCTCGAGGGCCGCGCGCAGAAGCGTGAGGTGCTGGGGACGCTGCTCGCCGCCGACATCCCCGATCCCGAGAACAAGAAGGGTGAGCCACTCGGCCGCATCGGCGACGAGCTGACGCTCGACAAGTTCAACACCTTCCGCCGCGCCGGCATCACCAAGGTGAAGGTGTTCGCGGGCTACACGAGCTACGACCTTCGCGACGAGGCGCAGCCCACCAGCACGCGCGAGCGCCAGGGGCCGCACATCCTCGCCACGGACACGGCCGACCCGGAAACCGGCGAGGTGCTGGCCGAGGCCGGCCGCGAGCTGTCGGACACCCTGAAGAAGAAGCTGCTCAAGGCGGGGGTCCACGTGGTGGACGTGCTGCTCCCGGCGGGACGCAGCGAGTCGCCGCTCATCAAGAACACGCTGCTCAAGGATCCGACCCACTCGGAAGCCGAGGCGCTGGAGCAGATCTACACCCTGCTGCGTCCCGGCGAAGCGCCGAACCTGGAAACCGCGCGCCAGGCGCTGGAGCGGCTGTTCTTTCACCCCAAGCGCTACGACTTGGGGCGGGTGGGCCGCTACAAGATCAACCAGCGGTTGAAGCTCAACATTCCCAAGGACCACACGGTCCTCACGGAAGAAGACTTCATCGCGATCATCCGCTATCTGATCGAGCTGCGCGAGGGACGCGGTTACACCGACGACATCGATCACCTCGGCAACCGCCGCGTGCGCTCGGTGGGTGAGCTGATCGCCAATCAGTTCTCGGTAGGGTTGTCGCGCATGGCGCGGCTCATCAAGGAGCGGATGAGCATCAATAACGATCCCGAGCGTATCACGCTCGACGATCTCGTGAATGCGCGCACCGTGAGCGCCGTGATCCAGGCGTTCTTCGGCAGCTCGCAGCTGTCGCAGTTCATGGACCAGACCAATCCGCTGGCCGAGCTGACGCATAAGCGCCGGCTGAGCGCGCTGGGCCCCGGCGGGCTGACGCGCGAGCGCGCCGGGTTCGAGGTGCGCGACGTGCACTATTCGCAGTACGGCCGGATGTGCCCGATCGAGACGCCGGAAGGTCCGAACATCGGGTTGATCACCAGCCTGTCGTGCTACGCGCGCGTCAACGACCTGGGCTTCGTGGAGACGCCCTATCGTATCGTGAAGGACGGCAAGGTCACCGACGACATCCGCTGGTTGTCGGCGTCGGAGGAAGAAGAGTACGCGGTGGCGCAGGCCAACGCGCCGCTCACCGAAGACGGGCGCTTCGCCGAAGACCTGGTGCTGTGCCGCAAGCGGGACGACTACCCGATGCTGCCGCCGCCCAAGATCGACTTCATGGACGTGGCGCCGGAGCAGCTCGTGTCGATCGCCGCGGCGCTGATTCCGTTTCTGGAGCACGACGACGCCAACCGCGCGCTGATGGGCTCGAACATGCAGCGGCAGAGCGTGCCGCTGCTCTTCCCGCAGGCCCCGCTCGTCGGGACGGGGCTCGAGGAGAAGGTCGCGCGCGATTCCGGAGCGGTCGTCATCGCCCGGCGCGCCGGCACCGTCACGCGCGTCACGGCCGATGAGATCATCATCGACACCGGCGACGAGGAGCGTCGGGCGGGCGACAATCCGCTGGCCCGGCTGAGGCAGCACGACCGCTTCCGCCTCAAGAAGTTCTGGCGCACCAACCAGGACACCGCCATCAACCAGCGGCCCCTGGTCCACGTGGGGCAGAAGATCCGGGCCGGTCAGATCGTCGCCGACGGCGCCGGCACCGAGCACGGCGAGCTGGCCCTCGGCGCGAACGTCGTCGTGGCGTTCATGCCGTGGTACGGGCACAACTTCGAGGACGCCATCGTCCTCTCCGAGCGCCTGGTGAA
>DASTHG010000409.1:0-3325 GCA_035718325.1 Gemmatimonadales bacterium
GCCGCGCACGCCAACGACATCCACAAGATGTCCCGCGTCTGGGGCACTGCGCGCGGACCGGCGTCCGAGTGGATGTCGGATTCCACGCTGGCGATGCGCATGACGGTGGTGCAGCGCTACATGAGCGCCAACGGCTATCGCATCATCGAGGGGCCGCTCGCCGTGCCGGGCCATGCCGACCGGCGGCTGTTCCGCGTCGAGCTGCAGCGCCAGCAATGCCTCCACGTGCAGCCGATCGAGCTGGTGCAGGCGAGCCGCGGCGGCTGGCTGGTCTATGACGTGCATCTCGAGAGTGCGAACGAAGCGGGGATGTGCCCGGGAGCAGCGGGAACCAAGCCGTAACCAGCGCGTGTTGCTCATTCGGTCAGCTCGAGCAGGATCCCGGCCGTCGCGTGCGGATGGACGAACGCGATGCGGCGACCCGAAGCCCCGCGCCGCGGTGTGGCATCGATCAGGGTGAAGCCCGCGGCGCGACAGCGCGCCAGCGCGGCGTCGAGGTCGGGGACGCGATAGCAGACGTGATGAATCCCGGGACCGCGCCGGGCCAGGAATTTGGCGATGGGGGAATCGGGATCGCGCGGCTCGAGCAGCTCGATGTCCACGTCCCCGAGCCGCAGCGAGACGATGGTGGCGCCGTCCGCTTCTTCGGCAGGCTCGGGGCGGACGCCGAGCACGTCGCGATAGAACGGCAGGGCATCGGCGATGCGGGACACCGCGATGCCGACGTGGGCCAGGCGCAGCGCGGAATCGCTCATCAGCGCGGGAACTTAACGATGAAGATTGAAGGAGCCAACGGCACGATGCAGACGCACACCCATCCCACCGCAGTGACCGACGATACCTTCGGCCTGGAGGTCGAGCAGCACAAGGGCCTGGTGCTGGTCGATTTTTGGGCCACGTGGTGCGGCCCCTGCCACGCCGTCGCGCCCATCCTCGAGCAGCTGGCGGGGGAGTACAACGGGCAGATCAAGGTGACGAAGGTCGACGTCGACGCGAACCAGAAGACCAGCATGCGCTTCAACGTGCGCTCGATCCCGAGTATCCTGTTCTTCCGGGACGGCCGCCACGTGGACACTCTCGTCGGGGCGTATCCCAAAGCCGCCTTCGACGAGAAGATCCAGCAGCACCTGAAGTAACCGTTCCCTCCGCGGGGGGTCGATGCGCGCGAGCACCGCTCGCCTGACGAATTCGCCGGTCCGGCTCGCGGAGCTCGCGTTCCCGCAGTCGGGCCGGCTGATTCATCGGACCCGTCTCGCTTTCATTCATCTCGACAACGTGCTGTCGTTCGCCAAGCGCGACCGCGACGGCCGTGTCGACGGCTACCTCGTCGCCTGGCTTCCCGACGAGTGTCTGGTGCTGTTGCTGCACACCGGCGAGGCCGTCAACGCCGTGTCGCTGCACAGCGCGGGACGCGAGATCGTCCCCATCGCCGAAGCGCAGCGACGCCTGGCGGCCGAAGCCGAGCGCGGCGAGCTGGCCTACTGCACCGCTCCCTACGAGCAGCTCGCGTGGATGTACCAGTCGTGCGCCGAGCCGCTGCAGGTCCGCAGTATCGATGCCCGCAAACCCGACGCGCTGTTCCCGGCGTTGGCCCAGGAGCACGCCACGTGTGTGCTCGAGCTGATCTCCAACGGACGCGTCTCCTACCTGCGCTTCGAGGACGGCCGGTTCGCCGGCGGGTACTTCTGCAACCGCCCCGAGAGCGTCCCGGTCCCGAAGTACGTCGAGTCATTGTTTCGCGACGGGCCCGACGGGCACGCACCGGCGCTGTTCGCCGCCGTGTTCCCGTATCTCGCCGATCTGCCGGCGCAGGCGCCAGCGACCCTGATCCAGACCTATCGCGATCTGTACTGGCGCATCACCGACGCGGTGGAGCACGAGGTGCCGGGGGAGGGGAAGCGCCGCGCGCAGCGCGTTTCCGCGGGGCTCGGCGCCGATCATCGGGCCCTGGAGTTGCTCGCCACCGATCGACAGGCCGCGCTCGGCGATTCCGTCGTGCAGCCCGACGAGCTCGCCGTGGCCCTCGGAGAATGGGCGAAGCAACTGCTCGAGAGCGTCGAGATCATGATGCCCGGCACCGCTCCCCAGGTGCTGCGCGACGCGACGCGGGAGCACCGCTACCTGCTGCAGTCGGCCGGATTCTACGACCGGCTGCCGTGGCCGGTGGCGTGGTAACGTGCGCGGCACGCTGTTCGTCGTGGCCACGCCGCTCGGCAACCTGGCCGACCTCTCGCCGCGCGCGGGCGAAACGCTGCGCCGCGTCGCGGCCGTCGCGGCCGAAGACACCCGCCATACCCGGCCGCTCCTCACGCATATCGGATCCGGCGCCGATCTGATCAGCGTGCACGCGCACAGCCCCCCGCGGGCGTTGGAGCGCGTGCTCGATCTGCTCGCCGCCGGGAAGGACGTCGCGGTCGTGACCGACGCCGGGACACCGGCGGTGTCCGATCCCGGTGCCGCGCTCGTCGCCGCTGCCCGCGCGCGCGAGTTTCCGGTCGTAACCATCCCCGGACCGACGGCTGTCGCCGCGGCGCTCGCCGTGTCGGGGCTCAGCGCCGACCGGTACCTGTTTCTCGGATTTCTCCCGCGCAAGGGCGGCGAGCGCCGCCGCCTGCTCGAACGCATTGCGACGAGCGAATGGACCGTCGTGTTGTTCGAATCGCCCAACCGGGCGGCGGATCTGCTCCTGGACCTCGCCGCCGCGTGCGGCGGGGAGCGGCGCGCCGCGCTGGCGCGCGAGTTGACGAAGGTGTTCGAAGAAACGCGCGACGGGACCCTCGCCGAGCTGGCGGGTTACTACCGGGACACCCCCCCACGCGGAGAAGTCACGGTGATCGTCGCCGGGACCGGCACGGCCGAACGGGAGCCCACGCCGCCCGATCCCGAGTCGCGCGCGCGGGAATTGCTCGCCCGGGGCTTGAGCCGCCGCGATGTGGCGAACCAATTGGCCGACGAAACGGGGATCACGCGAAATACGGCGTATCGGTTGGTGAATGAGCTATGAAGGCGGCGGTCGCGCTCATCCTCACGACGCTATCAGCTATCAGCTATCAGCCGTCAGCTAATGACACATCGCTGACGATCGGCCGCCTGCACTACGACGGCGGCGGCGACTGGTACGGCAACCCCTCGAGTCTGCCGAATCTCCTCGAAGCGATCCGCACGCGGACGGCGCTGCCGGTGGCGCCGCGCGAGCGCGTCGTGACGCTGCAATCGGCCGAGCTGTGGGACACTCCTTACCTCTATATGACCGGCCACGGCAACGTGCACTTTTCGGATGAGGACGTGCGCACGTTACGCCGCTACTTGGAGCAGGGGGGTTTCC
>DASTHG010000410.1:0-3875 GCA_035718325.1 Gemmatimonadales bacterium
GCCCAGGCCACCACCGTGAGCGTCAGGAGCGTCGAGTCGAACAGGATTTCCACCGTGGGCCGACGCCGCTCGGGGGTCGCCAGGAAATCCCACGCCGCGAGACAAAAGAAGGGATACACGGCGAGGTACCCGGCATCGGCGAGCGTCGTCGCCACGATCCGGTTGCCGCGCCCCAGCAGGGTATCGGCATAGAGCTGGGCCGCGAGGTCGATCACGCTCCCGATGGCGAGCCAGCCCCAGGCCCGCTTCCACTGGGGATCGGCGGTCGCTCGCCAGGCGAGCCAGATTCCGGCGGTGCGGTAGATGGCGGTCAGGGTCCAGCCGGTCGCCTCGAGCACCGCCGGCTGCAGCGGACGCACCAGGTAGCCCAGGAGCAGCACGGCGAGCAGCGCGACGGCTGTCGTGAGGAACGAGCGTGTGAGACGCGGGCCCGAGATCACGTTGGGGGCAAAGGTAGTAAGCGTTAGCTTAGCGGGCCATATGGAAGACCGACTCGGTTGGACGCGTGCCGTTCCCGCATCGCTCGCGCTGTGGCCGCAATGGACCGACTTCGCCACCCGCGCACAGCGTGACCGCCTCGATCGTGTGTTGATCTGTGGCATGGGCGGGTCGGCCCTCGCCCCAGCGGTGCTCGCCAAGAGTTTCCAGAAGACGAGCCTCGATGTACTGGACAGCACCGACCCCGCTGCCGTCACGGACGCCGAGCGCCGGCACCCGGTCGAGCGCACGCTGTTTCTGATCGTGAGCAAGTCGGGGTCGACGGTCGAGACGCTCGCCGCCTACCATCATTTCGCGCAGCGCGCCCGGCCGGGGCAGTTCGTTGCAGTGACCGATCCGGGCTCGCCGCTGGAGCAGCTGGCGCGCGAACGCAAATTCCGCGCGGTGTTTCCCCATCCTCCCGACGTCGGTGGGCGCTACGCCGCGCTCACCGTGGTCGGCATGCTGCCGGCGGCGCTCGCCGGCATCGACGGTGCCACGCTGTTGCAGCGTGCGGCCACGACGGATGAGCCGGCCGCACGCGCGCTGGGGTCGGCGATCGCGTCGGCTGCCGCGACCGGCATCGACAAGGTGGCGCTGCGTCCGCCCAATCCGGTGGCGAGTCTCGCGGCGTGGATCGAGCAACTGATCGCCGAAAGCTCCGGCAAGAACGGCCGCGGCATCGTGCCGATCGTGGGCGATCCCGGCAAGGCGGGGCTCGATCTCCAGACCGTGCACGAGTTCTCCTCCGACCCCCTCGATCTGGGCAAGGAATTTCTGCGCTGGGAGTACGCCACCTGGGAGTTGTGCGACCGCATCGGCGTGAATCCCTTCGATCAGCCGAACGTCGAAGAGGCGAAGGCGCTGGCGCGCCGGGAGCTGGCCGGGGAAGAAAGCGCGGAGGCCGCGCCGGCAACGCTGTCGCCCGCCGAGCTCCAGGCCGTGGCGCGACCGGGCGACTATCTCGCGCTGCTCGCCTACCTCCCGCCTCGCCCCGAGATCGACGCAGCGCTGCAGCGCGTGCGCCGTGCCTGGGGACAGGCGCTGGGCGTGGTGACGACGGCGGCGTTCGGTCCCCGCTACTTGCATTCGACGGGGCAGCTCCACAAGGGAGGGCCGAACACCGGGCTATTCCTCGTCGTGACGGCGGACCCGGCCTCCGACATCGAAATTCCTGAAATGCGGACGACGTTCGGCAAGCTGGAGCGCGCGCAGGCGACCGGAGACGTGCGTGCGCTGCTCGCGCGGGGGCGGCGGGTGTGCCACGTTCACCTGTCGCGTCCGGAGGATCTAGCCCAACTCGCCACCACCGTGCACTGATGGCGACGCTCACCTTTCACCTGATCTTTCACACGCATTGGGATCGCGAGTGGCACCTCCCGCGGGCGGCGTTGCACGCCCGCCTGGTGGGGACGGTGGACGATCTGCTCGACCGGTTGGAGCGCGATTCCGGGTTCACGAGCTTTCTGCTCGACGGACAAACGGTGATCCTCGAGGACTATGCACGGGCACGTCCCGAGCGTGTCGCAGACGTCCGGGCCCTGGCGCGTGCCGGGCGGCTCCAGGTCGGTCCGTGGTACGTGCTGGCCGATGAGCAGATCCCCGCTGGAGAATCGCTGGTGCGCAATCTGCTGCTCGGCGCCGCCGATGCTGCGGCCTGGGGAGGGCGGCTCGGCGTGCTGTATTCTCCGGACGCGTTCGGCCATCCCGAGTGGTTGCCGGAGCTGGCGCGCGGCGCCGGGTTGGAGGCGGCGGTGGTGTGGCGCGGGCTCGGCGGCGCTCCCGGCCAGCAGGGCGATCGCTACCGCTGGAGAGGTCCGAGTGGCGCCGAGGTGCGGTTGTGGCACCTGCCGCCGTCGGGATACGAAATCGGCGTCGACCTGGGCGGCGAATCGGGATCGGTCGAAGAGGCGTGGGCGTGGGTACGCGGCCAGCTCATCGCCCGGGCCGCCGGCGGGGGCCGGGAGATTCCGGTGTTCATCGGGGCCGATCATCACGCCGCGCCGCTCGATGTGTCGCGCTTGGTCGATCAGCTCACCGAGCTCGAACGGCCCAACCGGGTCCGCGTCTCCCGGCTCGACGAATTCTTCGCGGCAGCGGCGGGTGAGTTCCGGGAGGCCCCGGTTCTGACGGGCGCGCTGCGCTTCGCGCCGGGCTATACCTGGTCACTGCAGGGAGTGCACGGCACGCGGGCGCCGCTCAAACGCCGGATGTCGCAGCTCGAGGTGTGGCTCACCCGGGTCGCCGAGCCGCTCGCCGCGCTGGCACGGCGCCGCCAGGGACGCGATTACCGGCCGGTGCTCGAGCAGGCGTGGAGGGCACTGGTGCAATGCCAGTTTCACGACACGATCTGCGGCACGACGAGCGACGTCGTGGCGCGCGAAGCGGCGTTGCGACTCGAGGCGGTACAGGCGTATGCCGACGAAGTGGTGCGCGGCGCCACGTTCGATCTCGTCGGACACGATCCCGATCGCGCCCGTGACCAGGGCGTGACGCAATCCCCCGCGCTGGCGCTGTGGAACCCGGCCCCGCGTCCCCGCGACGGGATTGTGCTGGTCGACTGCACCTTTTTCCGGCGCGATGTCCTGGTGGGGCCACCCGGGGGACGCGCGCCGCGCACCGGTCGTGGCGCACCGGCGTTCTCCCTGCGCGGCCCGGACGGTGCGTCGCTGCCGCTCCAGGTGCTCGACCGGCGCAGCGGTCACGAGCGGCTCGATGCGCGCCGGCACTATCCCGATCAGGATGAAGTCGATCGCGTGCGCATCGCGGTCCGGGTCCCGACCATCGCCGGATTCGGAACGGCGGTGCTCAAACCCGGCGCCGCCCAGGCGCGGCGTCCCGAAGACGCGGCCGAGGTGCAGGCGCGCTCGCTCGTCAACCGCCATGTGGTCGTGACCCTCGATCGGACGGGCTCGCTGTTGCTGTACGACCGTGCGAGCGGCGCGCGCTGGCTCGACGTGCTGCGGCTGGAGAGCGAAGGCGATGCGGGGGATGCCTACACTTTCTGGCCGGCGGCGCGCGATCGCCTGATCCGAAGTCAGGGACCGATTCGCGTCCGGCGCGTGGCTGCCGGACCGCTCGTGGCGGGGCTCGAGGCGCGGTGGGCGATGAAGGTCGGAGCCCGGAAGCGCGGACGCGTGGACGTCAAAATGACCGTGATGCTGCACGCCGACACGCCGGTCGTCCGCTGTATTCTCGATCTCGACAACGGCGCGAGCGATCACCGGCTCCGGGCGCGGCTCCCGATGGGATCCCGGAGTCCTGCGGTTGTGGGGACGCAATTCGGGTACGGTCCCGAAGCCGGACCGTCTCCCGACAGCGGGCTGCCGCTCGAGGCGACGCCGCGTACCGCTCCGGCGCACCGCTACGTGGCGGTGTTCGGGGCGTCGCGCGGCCTC
>DASTHG010000411.1:0-5144 GCA_035718325.1 Gemmatimonadales bacterium
TCGGCACCGGCACCGAGGTCGCGATCGAGGCTTCGGACGTGACGCTGATCCGCGGCGGCGAAGCGTTGGAGCGATTGTCCCGGGTGCGCACGGTCCTGTTCGACAAGACGGGGACGATCACCGAAGGGCGTCCTGCGATCACCCACATCGTCACGGCACGACGGCCCGACGGCAGCGCCGTGGCCGTTGCGGAGGTGCTGCGCTGGGCCGCGTCGGTGGAGCAGCGCTCCGAGCATCCGGTGGCGCAGGCGATCGTGCGCGCCGCGCAGGAACGGATGCTGCTGCTGCTCCCCGTCGAGAAGTTCGCGCTCATGGAGGGGCGCGGCGTGCGCGGCACGGTGGACCGCCGCCTGATCGAAGTGATCTCGGCGCGCCATGCCAAGGAGCGGAGCCTCGAGCTCGGCAGCCTCGAGCAGGACGCCGAACGGCTGGCGCAGCAGGGGAAGACGACGCTCGTCGTCTCGGTCAACAATACCGTGCATGCGATCCTGGCGATCTCCGATCCCGTGAAGCCGACGGCGCGAGAGGCGATCGAGCGGCTGCACCGGCTGGGGCTCGACGTGCGGATGGTCTCGGGGGACGCGCGCCGCACCGCGGAGGCGGTCGCGCGTGAGGTCGGCATCGCCGACGTCACGGCCGAAGTGCTGCCGTCCCAGAAGGTCGACCTGGTGAAGAAGCTGCAGGCGCAGGGGAAGAGCGTCGCGATGGTGGGCGACGGCATCAACGATGCGCCGGCGCTGGCGCAGGCGGACGTCGGCGTCGCGCTCGGCACCGGCACCGAGGTCGCGATCGAGGCTTCGGACGTGACGCTGATCCGCGGCGATCCTCGCGGCGTGGTGGCGGCGATCGAGGTGTCGCGCCGCACCCTCATCACGATCCGTCAGAATCTGTTCTGGGCGTTTATCTACAACCTGCTCGGGATCCCGATCGCGGCGGGCGTGCTCTACCCCTTCACGGGGACACTGTTGTCGCCCGTGCTGGCAAGCGCCGCGATGGCGTGGTCGAGTCTCAGTGTGGTCTTGAACAGCCTGCGCCTGCGGCGCTACACTCCTGCCTGGGTTTCCTAGACGCCGGGCCGCCGAGACGCCAAGCCGCCGAGGAAAGGCACATGCGCTACTTCCACAGAACGCCACTCTCTCCCGACGCCGTGCTGGCGGCGGCCAAATTGTACTTCGGTTCGCGGCTCGCGCCGTCGGAAGAGACGCCGCGCCGGCTCGGATTCCGCGGCGCACTGGGGAAGGTGACGGTTTCGGCCAAGGCCGAGGGTGGGCACTACACCTTCATCGACGTGCAGACCGACCAGGTGGGCGAGTCCGAGCTCGACAAGCTCGCCAAGCGGTTTCTCTCCGAAGTGCACCGGCAGGTGGAGCCGGCGCACGAGGTGCGCGGGGCCTACTAGGACGCTAGCCCGCGAGCCGGGCGTTATAGCCGACCCGCTCGACCGCGGCGACGAGCGTCGTCGATGTGACCGCATCGTCGTCGAAGTCCACTTCGGCGACGCCGTCCCGCAGATCGACGATCGCCGAATACACCCCCGCCACGCCTTTCAGGGCCTTCTCGACCTTCTGCTGGCAGTGGTGGCAGGTCATGCCGCTCACCTTGAACTTGGCGCTGGCCATGTGATGCCTCGTGCTTGATTTAGCCGTGCCGTCCCGGCAACTTTCCGGCCCACTATAATTTAGCCGAATGTCTCCGCACTCCCTACCCGCCACCGGTCCAGTAACTCAGGGCCCGCCGGCCGAGCTCGGGCGCTCCCAGCTGCTCGAGATGTACCGCTTTTTGCGGCTGACGCGAACCCTCGAGGAGCGCCTGGTCGCCCTGTACCGCCAGAGCAAGGTGATCGGGGGGTTGTTCCGCTCACTCGGTCAGGAGGGGGAGTCGGTGGCCTCGGCGTACGCCCTCGATCGCGGCCGACATCGCGACATCCTCTCGCCGCTGATCCGCAACCTCGGGTCGATGCTGGTGATGGGGGCGAATCCCATCGAGATCCTGCGCCAGTACATGGCCAAGGCGGAGAGCCCCACGCACGGCCGCGAGCTGAACGTCCACTTCAACGACCTCGAAAAAGGCTACCTCGGTCAAATCTCGCATCTCGGCGACATGGTTCCGGTGATGGCCGGGATTACCCTCACCTTCAGAATGCGCGGAGAGCCGCGCGTCGGCATGGTCTATGTGGGGGACGGCGCAACGTCAACGGGGTCATTTCACGAAGGGTTGAACTTCGCCGCCGTGCAGCGTTGTCCGCTCGTCGTGATCGGGGAGTACAACCACTGGGCGTATTCAACTCCCCCCGAGAAGCAGTTCGCTGTGAAAGACCTCGCCGAGAAAGCGAAGGGGTACGGGATCCACGCTGTCACCGTGGACGGCAACGACGTGCTGGCGGTGTATGCCGCATCCAAGCACGCCGTCGAACGCGCGCGGCGCGGCAAGGGGACGCACTTCATCGAAGTGAAGACGTATCGTCGCAAGGGGCACGCGGAGCACGACGATCAGTCCTATCAGCCCAAGGACGAGCTGGACCGGTGGGCTCGTGAGAATGACCCTGTCGATCGCTATTTGAAGCAGCTGCTGGACAATGGCTGGGCCGAGGAATCGGATCTCGTGGAAATCGATCAGGCGGTCAAGGATGAGATCGACCAGGCGACCGACGCCTGTGTAGACGAGCCGCTGCCGCCAGGGGAGACGGCGCTGGCCGACGTGTACGTCGACCCACCGGCGAGCCCCCGCCTCTGGTACCGGGAGATCTGATGGCCGAGGTCACGTTCCTCGAGGCGCTGCGGCAAGGGCTCTGGGAAGAGATGGAGCGGGACGATCGCGTCTTCATGCTGGGCGAGGATATCGGCGCGTACGGTGGTGCATTCAAGGTCACCGACGGGTTCCAGAAGAAGTTCGGCGAATCGCGCGTCATCGACACGCCGATCGCCGAGGCCGCGATCGTGGGGGCGGCGGCCGGGGCGGCGCACATGGGGATGCGCCCCGTGGCGGAGATGCAATTCATCGACTTCATCTCCTGCGCCTACGACATGCTGACCAACTACGTCGCGACGGCGCGTTATCGGGCGGGCCTGGCGACACCGATGGTCGTGCGCGGCCCGTGCGGCGGCTACGTGCGCGGCGGTCCATTCCACTCGCAGAATCCCGAGGCGGCGTTCTTCCACACGCCGGGACTCAAGATCGTGTACCCGGCGACAGCCCGGGACGCGAAAGGGCTCATCAAGGCGTCGATTCGTGACGACGACCCCGTGATCTACCTCGAGCACAAATGGCTGTACCGGCGCATCAAAGAGACCTTGCCCGAGGGCGAAGAGATCCTCACGCCGATCGGCCAGGCCAGGGTAGCGCGGGACGGGAAGGACCTGTCGATCATCACCTATGGGGCCACGGTGTGGAAGGCCCTCGAGGCAGCCGATCAGCTGGCGCAGAACGATGGTGTAGACGCCCTCGTGCTCGACCTGCGGACGCTGCTGCCGCTCGACGACGCCGCGATCATGGCCTCGGTCAAGAAGACCAACAAGGTGTTGATCGTACACGAAGACACCCGCACCGGCGGCCTCGCGGGCGAGATCACCGCCCGCATCAACGAGCAGGCGTTCGAGTGGCTCGACGGGCCGATCATGCGCGTCACGGCGCACGATGTCCCGTTGCCCTATGCGCCGACGCTAGAAGACTTCGTACTTCCTCAGACTGAGGACATTGTCAAGGCAGCTCGGTGGTTGGTGAAATACTAGAAGGCGCCATCAGCTATCGGCTAACAGCTTGGCCGATAGCTGATAGCCGACAGCTGATAGCGTTTCATACGGAGATTCTATGGCCCGCATAGACGTCCTCATGCCCCAGATGGGCGAATCGATCGCCGAGGGCACCCTCAGCAAGTGGCTCAAGAAGGTCGGCGATGCAGTCAAGCGCGACGAGCCGCTGTTCGAGATCTCGACCGACAAGGTCGACGCCGAGATCCCGTCGCCGGCTGCAGGCGTGCTGGCGGAGATCAAGGTCCAGGAGGGGCAGACGGTCCCGGTGCAGACACTCGTCGCGGTGCTGGAAACGGAGAAAGGGGCCGCGACATCCGCCCCCGCGCCGACACCCGCCGCGCCCGCCCCGAAAGCCGAGCCTGCGCCAGCGGCCAAATCCGCGCCTGCTCCGGCCCCCAGTCCGTCCCCGGCGGCACCGCGTGCCACGCCGCAGCCGGCAGCGACTCCCGCTCCCGTGGCGGCGGGCGGCAATGGCGAGACGGCGGAAGACCGGCTGCGCCGCAAGTCCACGCCGCTCGTCCGCAAGATCGCCGCGGAGCATCAGGTCGATATCTCGCAGATCCCGGGGACTGGATTCGCCGGACGGGTGACCAAGCAGGACATCCTGGGTTTCATCGAACAGGCGCCGGTTCGGACCGCCCCGACACCGGGCACCCGACCCCTGGCCCCTGCCGGCATCGAGCACCCCGCCACCGAGCCGTGGCCGGGGGATCGCGTCGAGCCGTGGTCCAAGATCCGCCGCATCACCGCCGACCACATGATCCTGTCGCGGCGCGTGTCGGCGCATGTCGCGAGCTTTTTCGAGATCGATTACACCCAGGTGGCACGGCTGCGCACGAAGCACAAGGCGTCCTACGCCGACCGCGGCGTCAATCTCACGTTCCTGGCGTTCATCGCGAAGGCGTGCGCTGCGAACCTCCGCAAGCATCCGATCATCAACGCCGCGGTCTCGGGCGAAAGCACGATTTACCGCCGCGACATCAACATCGGCATCGCCGTGGCGCTCGATTGGGGATTGATCGTGCCCGTCGTGAAGCGAGCCGACGAGCTGTCGCTGCTCGGCCTGGCGCGGGCCATCAATGATCTGGGCGATCGCGCCCGCACCAAGAAGCTCTCTCCCGACGACATCCAGCGCGGCACCTTTACGATCACCAATCCCGGAGGCTTCGGCCCCTATGCGGGCATTCCGATCATCAATCAGCCGCAGGTCGCGATCCTCGGCGTGGGCACGATCGAGAAGCGCCCCAAGGTGATCACTCAGGAGGACGGCGGCGACGCGATCGCGATTCGCACGATGGGGATGCTGACGATGTCCTATGACCACCGGGTCGTCGACGGCGCCGATGCCGACAAGTTCCTGGCCGACGTCAAGGCCACGCTGCAGAACTTCCCCGA